>CAXMNC010000298.1:0-21857 GCA_964194625.1 Acidiferrobacterales bacterium | reverse complement strand
TGAGCTTATAGTCGCGCTTAAACCGGGCACGTTTGGCATCTGGAAGTTCGGGAAGCGTTTGCCTTACTGCCTCGATAAATGCCTCATCGAGTTCAAGTGGTGGTAGGTCGGGATCGGGAAAATAACGATAGTCGTGCGCCTCTTCTTTGCTGCGCATGGGCCGGGTTTCATCCTTATCGGGGTCGTAGAGTCGCGTCTCCTGCACCACCGCGCCACCACTTTCCAGTACATCGATTTGGCGTTCAATCTCGAACTCGATGGCCTTTTCAATAAACTTAAACGAGTTGAGGTTCTTCAGCTCTGTGCGGGTACCGAAAGTTTCCCGCCCTTCGGGTCGTACCGATACATTAGCATCACAGCGAAAAGAGCCCTCCTGCATGTTGCCATCACAGATTTCCAAGTATCGGACAAGTTCATGCAGTTTCTTGAGATAGGCAACCGCTTCCGCCGCTGATCGCATATCGGGCTCAGAAACGATTTCCAGCAAAGGTGTGCCGGCACGGTTAAAATCGATACCGCTTAGTCCATGAAAATCTTCGTGCAAAGATTTGCCTGCATCCTCTTCCAAGTGTGCGCGCGTAATGCCTATTATCTTAGTGAGCCCGTCTACGTCGATCTCCACTTTGCCGTTATCAACAATAGGGAGTTCATACTGACTTATCTGATAACCCTTGGGGAGGTCCGGATAGAAATAGTTCTTGCGCGCGAATACCGAATGCCGATTGATTTCGGCACCAATCGCAAGCCCAAACTTGATGGCCATACGCGCCGCTTCCACGTTCATTACCGGTAGCACGCCGGGCAGCCCGATATCCACCGCACATGCTTGCGTATTAGGTTCCGACCCATACATGGTTGAGGCACCGGAGAAGATTTTACTCGCCGTCAATAACTGCGTATGCACCTCAAGGCCAATAACAGTTTCCCATTTCATAACGGAATCAAATCCAACGTCTATGCGAAACCCGCCGGCGTCTGTTTATGCCAATCGGTCACGCGTTGATAATGGTGGGCCATGTTCAGCAGGCGTGCTTCGTCGAAGTAGCGGCCTATGAGTTGTAGTCCTACCGGGTGGCCGGCGTTATCAAAGCCGGCTGGAATTGATATCCCCGGCAACCCCGAAAGGTTTGCGGGAATGGTGTAGATATCGTTCAGGTACATGGCGATCGGGTCATCGACTTTGGCACCTAACTTAAACGCAGTAGTCGGGGTAGTCGGGCTAACGACTAAATCGCAGACTTGGAACGCCTGCTCGAGCTCCTGCGCGATAAGTCGCCGCAGCTTTAACGCCTTAAGGTAGTAGGCATCGTAATACCCGGCAGATAACACATAGGTTCCGATAAGAATCCGTCGTTTGACTTCGGCACCAAATCCTTGAGAGCGAGTCTTCTTGTACATGTCGATCAGATCCGTGTACTCAGAGGCTCGGTAACCATAACGAACGCCGTCATAACGCGCTAAATTAGACGACGCTTCTGCGGGACCAAGAACGTAGTAGCACGGAACCGCCAGACTACAGTTGGGCATGTCGACATCAACCGCCTTTACCCCAAGTCGTTTGTATTCCTCTATCGCCGCTTCAACCCGCTGACCCACCTCTGGGTCTAATCCCTCACCAAAGAACTGCCGCGGCAGACCTATTGTCAAACCGCTGATGTCTTGCTCCAAGCTGCCAACATAGTCGTCGACCGGCCGATCTATGGAAGTGGAGTCGCGTGGGTCAAAACCAGCCATCACGCTCAGCAGATAAGCCGCATCTTCGGCACTGCGAGTTAGTACGCCGCCCTGATCGAGCGATGACGCAAACGCCACCATGCCATATCTCGACACACGACCGTAACTCGGTTTCAGCCCAGTGATCCCACAAAAAGCAGCTGGCTGCCTGATTGAGCCCCCGGTGTCGGTGCCGGTTGCGGCCGGCGCAAGCCTCGCCGCTACCGCGGCGGCCGATCCCCCGGAGCTGCCACCCGGCACGCACGCTCGGTCCCAAGGATTTTCCACTGCACCGAAATAAGAAGTTTCGTTCGACGACCCCATGGCAAATTCGTCCATGTTGGTCTTTCCGAGAATGACTGCCCCCGCCTGGTTGAGCCGTTCGATGAGGGTCGCATTATAGGGAGCAACGAAGTTCGACAAGATCTTCGAACCACAGGTAGTCAGTAACCCCTTGGTACAGAAGATATCTTTGTGGGCCAGCGGCATGCCGGTGAGCGGCCCCGCGTCTCCACGTGCGATACGAGCATCAGCCGCGCTCGCCTGTTCCAAGGCACGATCGCCGTCGACCGTAATAAAGGCGTTGAGCCCCGAGCCGTTATTTATGCGGTCAAGAAACGCCCGGGTGAGATCAACGCTCGAGGTTTCTTTGGTTTGTAGGGCCCGAGACAGCTCGGCCAGCGATCTGTTGATCACGGCTTCCGGCCCCATCGGGCACAGCTCTTATGGAGACAATGACCTCCGTCAGAGACCTCGGCGCAAACTAAAGGTTTAATGGCATCCACCGCTATCGGGAGAACGGCGGGCTACTCGACAACCTTGGGCACCACATACAGCCCATCTTCGGTGGCCGGCGCGATCTCCTGGAACTCTGTTCGCCGGTCGGTTTCAGTCACAGTGTCCTCTCGCAGGCGTAGGCCCACATCCTGTGGGTGGGCCATAGGCTCAATACTGCTCGTATCAACCGCATTCATGTCCTCGATCAACGCGAGGATCTCGGATAGGCTGTCAGAGAATACCTTGCTTTCGCGCTCGTCGATGTCCAAACGCGCAAGATGAGCTATTCTTTCCACATCGGATCGAGTAAGCAACGGAGTCGCCTCGCTAAAATGGCAGGATGCGGCAAATTATCACATTCATGGGGCCGGTTGAAGCCGCACCCTCCGGTTGATAAAGTTAAATTGACCCAGGGATCTACCGTCGTAGAGTAACAAGCATGTTCAGAAGCCTACGTGGTCTTTTTTCCAGTGACCTCGCCATTGACCTTGGCACCGCCAACACCCTCGTGTACGAGCGTGACAAAGGGATCGTTCTTGACGAACCCTCGGTAGTCGCCATCCGCCATGATACGGGCCCACGCAATAATCGCAGCATCCTGGCCATCGGTGAGGCCGCCAAAAAAATGTTGGGACGTACTCCAGGGAACATCCAAGCCATCAGGCCGATGAAAGATGGTGTAATCGCCGACTTCACAGTTACCGGCGAAATGCTCAAGTATTTCATTAGGCAAGTGCATGAAAATCGTCTATTCCAGCCAAGCCCGCGAATCGTAATCTGCGTTCCTTGTGGCTCGACCCAGGTGGAACGCCGAGCCATTCGAGAATCTGCAATGTCGGCTGGTGCCCGCGAGGTCTATTTAATTGAAGAACCGATGGCGGCTGCGATTGGCGCCGACCTACCAATCGTCGATCCTACGGGGTCCATGGTGCTCGACATCGGTGGTGGCACAACAGAGGTCGGTGTGATTTCGTTGGGTGGCATTGTCTATGCGAACTCTCTGCGCATGGCGGGGGACAAGATGGATGAGGCGATTATTGGTTACATCCGTCGTACCTATGGCCTGCTGATTGGCGAAGCCACGGCGGAACGGATCAAACGCGAGATCGGTACGGCCTGGCATCAAAGCGAAGTTCGACAAATCCAAATCAAGGGTCGGCACATCGCCGACGGTGTCCCGCGTAGCCAAGAGGTGGACAGCCGAGAGATCCACAGTGCCTTGGGTGAGTGTCTCACTAGCATCGTGAGCGCTATTAAAACCGCACTCGAAAACACACCACCGGAACTGGCGGCGGATGTGGCCGAGAAGGGTATCGTGGTCACCGGCGGGGGGGCGCTCTTGCGCGACCTAGATCGCATGCTTGGCGAAGAAATAGGGCTGCCGATCATCATCACCGACGACCCACTAACCACGGTGGTGCGGGGCTGTGGCAGAACTCTGCAGGAGGCCGAAACTTTAGGCGATGTCTTCTTGCACGAATAGGCGGATTCGCATTCCATGACCGACCTATTCGGCAAGGCAGTCACGCGCCCGAGCAGTTTGACACGATTGGTCCTGCTGGTGGCGTTATCGGCCACCCTAATGGTACTGGATCACCAAGGCAACCACCTGTCAAAGATCCGCGCCACACTTGCTGTCCTCGTTTACCCGATCCAATTTGCCGCTGCACTACCGGTACGTGCCAGCGGCTGGGTTTGGGAGATACTCGCCACTGAGAAAACACTGCGAGAACGTAATAGACAACTGCAGGCTGAGCGCTCGGCCCATTTAGCGCGCTTGCAGAAGTTTGAGGCATTAGAAGCAGAAAACGCTCGCTTGCGGGACCTGCTGGGCTCGGCCGAGCGCGTGGCCGATCGGGCGATAGTAGCCGAACTGGTAGAAGTAAGCCTAGAGCCTTTTACGCGCAAGATCGTGGTAGACAAGGGCAGTCGCGATGAGGTCTACGTTGGGCAACCCGTTATCGATGCCTACGGAATCGTTGGCCAGATTACCGAGGTCGGGGTCATGACGAGTAAATCAACCCTGATCACCGATCCCGGCCATGCAATACCGGTTGTACTTAACCGCAACGGTCTGCGGACTGTGGTGTTCGGCACCGGTGCCTTCGATCGCGTGAGTGTACCCTACCTGACGCCGTCGGCAGATATTCGAGAAGGCGATCTACTTGTTAGTTCAGGTATGGGTGGCAACTTTCCGCCGGGGTACCCGGTGGCCCAGGTAACAAAAATAATAAGCGACGCCAACGAAGCATTTCTAAAGATCAGCGCCAAGCCGATGGCGCGCCTTAACTATGGCAAGGAAGTCCTGTTGATTTGGCCCGGAGATCGAGCACCACATGAGCGCGAATCCTAAATGAACGGTATTAGCCCTATGCGTAGTATCATGCTGATCGGTGCCACATTCCTGGTCGCCTATCTGTTGGCATTGTTGCCGGGGCCGGAATGGGCGGACCAATTTCGCCCGAACTGGGTGGGGTTGGTGCTGATCTATTGGTGCATCGCCGCGCCTCGGCGCGTGGGCATCGGTACTGGCTGGCTGGTCGGCATCATCCTAGATCTGTTGTACGGCTCACTCCTAGGGCAACACGCGCTGGCAATGGTAGTCATCGCCTTTATCACCCACAAGCTGCACCTGCAGATGCGAATGTTCCCAGGGTGGCAACAGGCGGCCACCGTCTTAGTCTTGCTAGTGATAAACCAGCTCCTGGTGTTGTGGGTTAGAGGCGTCATCGGTGAAACGGCTACGCTTTGGCCCTATTGGGCATCGAGCATAGTGGGGATGGTGATATGGCCGCTGGTATTTGTCATTCTCAGAGACGTCCGGCGGCGTGGGCACATTGAATAGATATGCTCGACATACCACTTAGGGATTACTTTCGAGAAACTCGGGTATTCACTTCCCGCCTTGCCATCGCTATCGTTGTCGTGTTGCTAATGACATTGACGCTGGTTGCCCGCCTCGTATATTTGCAAATAATAAATCATCGCTACTTTGCCACGCTATCTCAGGAAAATCGCATTCATCCTCGGCCTATTCCGCCGGTACGTGGACGCATCTTCGATCGCAACGGCCTGGTGCTCGCAGAGAATCTACCGGTATTTACGTTGGAGATCATTCCCGAGCAAGTGGCGGATATGAACACTTTGTTAGAGCGACTTGCAGGCATTGTGCAACTTCGCCCGCGTGATATTGAAAATTTTAAGCAGCAGTTACGTCGACGTCCGCATTTTGAGAGTTTGACCTTGCGCACTCACCTGAATGACGAGGAGGCCGCCCGCATTGCGGTCAATCGGCCACACTTGGACGGAGTTGAATTGCAGGCTCGACTACAACGACATTACCCGCTCGGTGGATTAGGTGTGCACGCAATCGGGTATGTGGGTCGCATCAATGAAAGCGAGCTCGGACGGATTGACCGATCGGTATATCGTGGTACCCAACACATCGGCAAACTAGGCGTCGAACAACGCTACGAAGACCTGCTGTTGGGCGGGGTCGGTATAGAGAAGGTCGAGACTAACGCATACGGGCGGGCGTTGAGAACGATGGAACGCATAGCACCAGACGCGGGACAAAATTTGTATCTGAACCTCGATGCCGGCCTGCAAGCCACGGCAGAAAAGGCATTAAGCGGGCGGCGCGGTTCCGTTATTGCGCTAGAACCTGCAACCGGGAATGTGCTCGTATTCGCAAGCATGCCTACCTACGATCCTAATCCATTTGTGAACGGTATCGATCCCGATTCCTACCGCTTGCTGCTGGAGGACCCAGATAAGCCATTAATCAATCGCGCCGTCAACGGGCAGTATGCACCGGGCTCCACCATCAAGCCGTTTCTCGCACTGGCGTCGATGCAAGCTGTCGGCTTCGACCCAAGCCAAACTGTGATGTGTCCAGGTTGGTTCAGGCTGCCTGGATCCAGGCGCCGCTTTCGTGATTGGAAAAAATTTGGGCACAAAAAGGTCGATCTGCACGCGGCCATCGTACAGTCGTGTGACGTATTCTTTTATACACTCGCAGTGAATCTTGGTATCGACTATATGCACGACTTTCTCTCGAGTCTCGGTTTCGGTGCACGTACCGGCATAGATATGATTGGCGAATCGAAAGGACTAGTGCCATCACGAGAATGGAAACAGGCGCGTGGCGAAGTTTGGTATCCCGGAGAGACCGTTGTAACCGGAATCGGCCAAGGGCCTGTTTTAATAACGCCATTACAACTTGCAGCCGCGGTCAATACACTCGCTAATCGAGGAATCAGACTCAAGCCACGCATGCTGAGATCAATCGAAGACCCTAAAACAAAGGTGCTGCAACAAATCGTTCCCGAACGGATCGGTGAGATTAAGGTAACTGACGCGCGTCATTGGGACATGCTGACTGCAAGCATGATTGACGTGGTGCATGGTAAAAAAGGGACCGCCCGTAGGATCGGTTGGAACGCTGAGTACAAAATAGCGGGTAAAACCGGAACCGCACAGGTAATCAGCCAAGATGAGACCTACGACGAGGAAAAAATACCAGAACACCTACGCGACCATGCGCTGTTCATCGGCTTCGCACCAGCGGAAGACCCGCAGATCGCCGTCGCCGTCGTGGTCGAGAATGGCGGCCATGGCAGCTCAGCCGCGGCCCCCATCGCGCGCGAAGTTATGGATGCCTACCTATTGCCCAAGGAAACAAAGACAACAGCATCTTTAGCACAAGACGCGACTAATGATTGATTACCGCCGCGCCACGATTGCACTTGACGGTCACTGCCCTAATCTTGACCTATGACTGCCCTACAACGCCTGCATCTCGATAAGCCCTTCTTTTATGGGGTATTAATCCTTGCCGCTTTGAGTCTATTGATTCTCTATAGCGCCAGCGCCGGTGAAGCTCGTGTCGCAGTCGGCCAGGGCTTACGTTTTGTCGCGGGTTTCGCAGTGATGCTGTTGGTAGCCCGGATTCCACCGAACCAGCTTGCGCGCTGGTCACTGCACGTTTACTTGATCGGGTTGGCACTCCTAATACTGGTGCTCGTCGTCGGCGCGAGCGGCAAAGGCGCACAACGCTGGATTGACCTGGGATTGTTTAATTTCCAGCCATCCGAGATCATGAAGGTGGCGATTCCCATGGCGTTGGCTGGTTACCTTTCTCGCCGCACGCTACCGCCGCCGCTACCGGTGGTTGCAGTAGCGGGGGCACTAATCCTGATGCCGACACTGTTGATCGCTCGCCAACCTGATTTGGGCACGGCAGTCCTCGTGATGATGGCGGGTCTGTTTACGCTGTTTCTGGCCGGGATGCGGTGGCGGGTGATCATCACCATGCTTGCCGCCGTCGCCGCGTTGATACCGATGGTGTGGACCTACCTTCACGACTATCAAAAGCAACGTATCTTGACGTTGTTTAACCCGGAAGCGGATCCGCTGGGCGCCGGTTATCATATTATCCAATCAATGATTGCCGTAGGTTCGGGCGGGCTTTACGGCAAGGGTTGGCTTAACAGCAGCCAAACACACCTAGAATATCTTCCAGAAAGTTCGACGGATTTTGTTTTTGCCGTTTTCGCTGAGGAATTCGGATTGATTGGTATTCTCGTGATCTTTGCTGCCTATTTGTTCGTTGTTCTACGGGGCTTTGCCATCGCATTTCATGCGCAAGATTCCTACGCTCGACTACTCGCCGGCGGTTTGACCCTCACATTTTTTCTATATTTCTTTGTCAACATTGGTATGGTGACAGGTATACTCCCAGTGGTGGGTGTGCCTCTGCCAATAATCAGTTATGGTGGTAGTTCGTTGGTAACGTTGATGGCGGCATTCGGTATTCTAATGAGCATCCAGACACACAGGAAGATCCTGCAAGCATAATACGCCCTTCATGCCACTTCGGTTGCCTGCCCTATTCCTTGGTTTCGCATTCGTTCTATTTGCTCCAGCTCGCGCGTTGGCGGTAGATATCGCTGCCTACCCTGCCCTGCAGACCTTTATCGAAGGTATCGTCAGCAAACACGGCATATCAGCAACAAAACTCGACGAATGGTTCAAGAGCGCAAGGATCCGTCAAGACATACTGCGCGCTGTCAATGCGCCGAAGGAAAGTTCACCCTGGTATGAATACCGCAAACTATTTGTGACAAAACAAAGCGCGCTTCGCGGCAAGCGGTTTTGGCAAGCGAACGCCACAACATTATCTAACGCTCAACGTGAGTACGGCGTAGATCCGGCAACAATTGTGGCAATCATAGGGATCGAAACGCAGTACGGACGAAATACGGGTAGTTTTCGCATCATTGACGCATTGACAACGCTAACACTCGAATACCCGCGACGCAGTGACTTTTTCAGGGGTGAGCTAGAGCAGTACCTGCTATTAGCCCAGGAACTGAAAGTGGACCCGCTCGCACTCCGAGGGTCCTACGCCGGTGCTATCGGCGTGCCGCAATTCATCCCCAGCAGCTATCGAGAGTACGCTATTGACTTCGATGGCGATGGTCGACGTGATCTTATCGGCAGCAAGGCGGATGCGATCGGTAGCGTCGCGAATTTCTTACTGCGACATGGTTGGCGCAAAGACGGGACCGTCGTTGAACCGCTGCAACCCGAGAAGGATCTTACTTTGTGGTTTTCCAAACTTGGCAGTACGCCGATGTTGCCGCTACGCTACTTGCTCGGTTACGGCATCGTACCGATGGAGTACAATGAAAAAGAAGAACCCGCGGCACTGATCACACTGGAAGAAGAGTCGGGGCCCAAATACCACCTAGGACATAACAATTTCTACGTCATCACACGCTATAACCAGAGCCAGAACTATGCCATGGCAGTATATGAGCTAAGCGAAAGCATTCGCCGGCTATATAACCTTACAGGTCAATGAGAAAATCTCTGCCGATATTGTTGGCGCTTTTCATAACCGCGTGCAGCGGTCTTCACAAAAAAGGTGGTTACTTCGAAGACGACGGCCCTCCCAAGCGAGCATCCGTTGACATTGCCAGCATCGACAACGCTGTACCACGCGCGGAACCCCTCAGTAAGTACGGCAATCGACCTTATATCGTCTATGGCAAAACGTACTATCCGCTTAAAAATGCCAACAGTTATAAAGAGCGGGGTATTGCTTCGTGGTACGGGAAAAAGTTTCATGGAAGACGCACATCGAGCGGCGAACCCTATGACATGTATGCCATGACTGCGGCTCATAAAACGCTTCCCTTGCCGAGTTATGTGCGGGTACAAAACCTAACGAATGGACGTTCGGTTATCGTACGTGTAAATGACCGCGGTCCCTTTATCGATAACCGCATTATCGACTTGTCGTTTTCGGCCGCCACTAAGCTCCGCATCGTTGGGGCGGGTACGGGAATGGTGGAAGTTGCGGTGGCCGCTGCGGCCACCACCGAATTGCCTGATCCGGCGCCAGCACCGACTGACCAGACCCACGCGCCGCCACGGCTTTATCTGCAACTGGGCGCATTCACCAGCCGCGAAAACGCCGCCAACCTACAATCGCGTCTCCGAGCAGCCCAATTGGGCCCGATATTCATAACCAACGAATTCCAGGGCAATGTACGCATGTTCCGCGTTCGGGTAGGACCCCTGGCCAGCGTGGCCGAAAGCGACCGCCTAGTGCAGCGGGCGATCGCATACGGCATCGCCGACGCCCATATCGTGATCGAATAGTTCGCTCAACTTGACAGCAGCCGAAGCAAGATGTTTTTCTCCGTGGTTCCATAGTCGTCTTGAGGTAGTTCTTATGGCCGCTTCAGAGCCGAGTGTCGGTGGCAACAACGCGATTGCAGCGACCGTCTATCTAGACGGGGAGTTTATGCCCGCGACAAACGCCACAATTTCACCGTTGGATCGGGGTTTTATCTTCGGCGACGGTATCTACGAGGTAGTACCGGTATTCAGTGGTCGCCCTTTCCGACTCGCGCATCATTTGCGACGTCTACGAAATAGTCTTGCTGCCATTGGCATCAACAGTCCAATGGGGGACACCGATTGGCACCGCGTATTGCAACGTCTGGTCGACGACAATGGTGCCGGTGACCAGTACATATACCTACAGATTACCCGCGGCATCGCACCCCGGAATCACGTATTCCCAGTAGATACGAAACCAACGGTGTTCGCCTACGCGCAAGCAACCGTTTACGCTGAACCGACGGCAACCGTCGAAGGTGTATCCGCGATCATTACGGAAGACATTCGCTGGCAGCGGTGTGACATCAAATCCACGTCTTTGCTGGCAGCGGTCATGTTGCGTCAGCAAGCCGCAGAAAAGGGATCAGCCGAAGCGTTGTTGGTTCGTAATGGCGTTATCACCGAGGGTGCCGCCACCAATGTCTTTATGGTTCTCGGTAGCGATCTCGTCACCCCGCCGACCGGCCCTTACATTCTTTCGGGTATTACGCGCGAGCTCATTCTTGAACTTGCCAATCGATATGACATCCCCACGACTGTACGCGATATTAAAGAACAAGAACTTGCTGCCGCCAGTGAGATATGGATTGCAAGCTCCACGCAGGAGATCAAGCCGGTAACCCATGTCGATGGTTCGCCAGTGGGTAATGGCACACCCGGCCCAGTATTCGCGCGCTTACAAGCGCTGTATCAGGAGTACAAACGCGCTTTTTGCGAAGGCCGCGTTGAATAGATCAAACTCGGGCACTACGTAGACTGAGCACGCAGATGCAATCAGAAGTCCCGCCACCGAGTGACAATATCGTGGTGCACGATTTGGGGCACGTGGAATATCTAGAATCGTGGCGTGCGATGCAATCCTTTAACCAACATCGAGACCCATCGACGACAGACGAGTTGTGGTTGTTGACTCACCCCCCTGTCTATACGGTTGGCCTTAAAGGAAAGGATCGTACATTCATCGGCGCTCACGGTATTCCGTTTGTGCATAGCGATCGCGGTGGCGACGTCACCTACCACGGGCCCGGACAGATCATCGCCTATATCCTTATGGATCTGCGAAGGCATAGCTGGGGCGTTAAACAGCTTGTTCATGCCCTCGAGCAATCGGTGATTGATTTACTAGCTCAGCACGACATCGCGGGCGCCAGGCGCCCAGGGGCACCAGGGGTGTATGTGGACGGCAGAAAGATTTCGGCCCTAGGCCTGCGAGTGAGTCGGGGCCTAAGCTCACACGGCCTTGCGCTAAATATAGACATGGACCTCGAACCGTTTTCGGCCATTGATCCGTGCGGGTATCCGGGGCTAGAAGTCACCCAACTGTCAGCGCTAGGGGTTAGTATGGGGGCGGAACAGGCGGCGGAATCGCTCACTGAACATCTTCGCCAAAATCTAGCCTACCGTACATCGCCGCAAATCGAGCGCCTGGTGAGGGCTAAGGAGCAAACAGCATCGTGAGTATCCCGGGCTGGCAGGAGATCGTTGCATTGCTTTTGCTTCCTCCTGGATCGCTTATCCTGATCGCGATGTTAGGTTTCCTCATTTATAGCAAGTGGACATGGGCCGGTAGCGTTGTGATTATCACGGCGCTGGCCTTATTGATTGCCCTAAGCCTGCCGCGCACCGGTCAGCAGCTCATGGCTTCTCTGGAAGCCTACGCCACCCCACTTGACGCAGACGGCCTGGATCTAGCGCGGGAAGACGCTAAGGCAATTGTTGTTTTGGCTGGCGGTCGCTACGCCAATGCCCCTGAGTTTGGTGGAGACACGGTGAGTCGACGGACATTGGAACGCCTACGATACGGCGTCTACCTACACCGACGAGCCGAGTTGCCACTGCTCGTAAGTGGCGGCAGCGTTGGCGGTGAAAAGATATCCGAAGCCGAACTCATGCAGCAGGTCTTGGAGCAAGACTATAAGCTCGCTGCGAATTGGCAGGAGAAATATTCACGCAATACCTTCGAAAATGCGTTGGAGAGCGCCGAGCTTTTGCGCGCAGCAAGCATCGAACACGTGATCCTGGTTACACACGGGTATCATATGCGCCGCGCTATATGGTCGTTCGAACAAATGGGTGTAAAGGTGACGGCCGCGCCCATGGGGTTGACGACACTGGGACGCCGGGGGCGAACCGTTCATGCCTATCTGCCATCCGCCCGGGGACTTTACTTGAGTAGCCTCGCCCTGCGCGAACACCTGGGTTACCTATGGTACCAATTGGCGTATCGCAATATTGATTCGGCCGGACAAGCACAACCAGCCGCATCACCGGGATCCGAGGGATAGTTCGAGTTAGTAAACGGCAGCGGCAGCAGGAATGACGGCTGAATAGACTAACCTGCTAGATGTGGCCCGGCATCGAGAATGCCACCGGGGGGTAAGGGTTCTGTGGATTGCGGCTGGTCGAGAATTCGCGTTAGGCCAAGCCGCACTTGGGTTGGATCAATCGGTTTGAGCCAGAAATCGCTGGCTCCGTTGTCGAGGGCATAGTTTCGAACCTCTTGGTCCGAAACACCGGTAATCATGACAATAGGAATGTGTCGAAAACCAGGAAGTTTGCGGACGGCGATTAAGAAATCGAGCCCGTCCATACCTGGCATCATATAGTCGATCAGACACACGTCGGGTTGATGCTGGCAGCACCATGCAAGCGCTTCGCGGCCGCAGGTAAAACTTACCGTATCAACACGGTGCCCGTTACTAAAGCCCTGAAGCAGATTCTCTAAAACGAATAAATTGTCCCTTTCGTCGTCTAGTAGCAATATCGTTGACTTCACAAAGATTGTGCCCCAAAAAGCCGCACCCGCGGCATAGTCCCCTCTACATTACAAGTTCCATGCCACTAGCGCGGTCACAACCCGCAATTTCAGCCCCCGAAACAACGACTGAACCCCCCCCAAAGCGGGGTTCACTTCAGGAGATCGCCTTTGGCTAATCACTCCATATATTTCATATACTTATGTGAACTAGCCGAAAAACAAGCCGTCCATGCCAGTGGTCAAATGGGGCTAGGTGGTCTACCGCCACCCGTCATCGAGGCAACACGACGGGATCAGATTGCTGCGTCGGTGCCCCCTCGGGGGGCATGAGCAACGCTGAATGTCACGCCATGGATCGTGGGCGTCACTCACGCTCGTAGCCGGTGGCCACCACCGCAGCGCAGCAGGACACAGGGCCAGCTGGCAAATGCAAGCCGACGCAATGTAGGGGGAAGGAAAGTTAGCGGGGCTCAGCTGCCAGAACGCTTCAGTTTGCCGTCCAGCTGCCCGATGTAGTTTTCGAGGTCGCGGATTTTTGTGTCGGCGGCCGACTCTTCAGCCTTGAGCTCGGGGTCTTGAATTAAACTGTGATTGTCCAGTCGTGTATGAGACATCGATTCCGTATCTATGAGTTGGGCGATATTTGCCTTCTTACTTGCCGCATATTTGGGTCGCCACTCCGATTCGTTGCGCCAGTGCTCGAATTCCTCGACACTAATCGGCAGGGTTATGTACTCACCTTGCGCCGCATCGCAATCGAGGCTCTCTAACCGCGCGAATATCTCTTTGGTGCACGTGCCTTCAGCAATTACTTCGAGCCCAAGGTTGTGGGCCAGATCGATAGTGGCACGCACGATCATGGCGTGCTTCTCGTTCTCATTCATGTCCATTACGAAGGACTTGTCGATCTTTATCTCACACACCGGCAGTTTGCTTAGGTAGGCGAGTGACGAATAACCGGTGCCGAAGTCGTCGATGGATAGTCGCACGCCCATGTCGGCAAGCCGGGTTAGTATCTGCAATGCGCGCTCTTGATCGACCATGATGCTGGTTTCCGTGATCTCCAGGACAAGCCGCTGCGGTGCGGCATTATGAGATGCCAAAACACCGGCAATGAGATCAGGCAACTCCAAGTCGAGCAGGCCGTGCGCCGACATATTCACGGCGACCCCGATATCGAGACCCTGTTCCTTCCAGATGCTGTGCTGTCGCAAGGCGTGGTTCAGCACCCATATCGTAAGCGGCTTTATCAGACCCGTGCGTTCTGCCAACGGAATAAATTCATCCGGCGGCATCAGATCATGTTGCGGGTGTTGCCAGCGGACCAGCGCCTCAACCTCGGCAATCTCACCGGTCTTAATGTTGGCTTTGGGTTGGTAATACAGTATCAATTCGTCAGCCTCGATCGCGTGGCGCAACTCACCCATTAGCGTCAGTCGATGCGGGCTGTGCTTATCGTGTTTGGGATCGTAAACGATGTAACCGGTTTTCTCTTGCTTCGCCATGTACATGGCGACATCCGCGCGCTGCAGCAGTGTGTCCGCGTCAGCTCCATGCTCGGGGTAGACGGCAATGCCGATGCTGGCCTGGACATCAAGCTTCAATCCTTCCAAACCAAACGGGGCTTGAAGAGCCTTGCCGATCTTGCGGGCAACCTCTGTCGCATTCTTGACCACCAGGATCTTGGGCAGCAAGATCGCAAACTCATCGCCCCCCAGTCGGGCGACGGTAGCCGTTTCCTGCATGATCCCTTGCAGACGAGCTGCGACTTGCTTCAACAAGCGGTCACCATTGAAGTGCCCGAGTGTATCGTTGATTTCCTTAAAGCGATCCAGATCCATCATCAAGATCGCTGCATGCGTTCTATCGTGCTGGGCGGCGTGCAGGGCCTGCTCGAGTCGATCCCGAAACAATACACGGTTGGGCAAATCGGTGAGCGCGTCATGCGTAACATCGTGCATGGCCCGCTGTTCGAGTGCAGTCGTTTGCGCCCGGAGTTCGCTCGTTTGGTCGATCACCATGGCACTCGCTTCGTAGGCCATGACGGAGCTCACATACTGCCCCCAGAAAGCGAAGAAAAATGGCATGAAATCGAGCAACCAGAGAGCACCGTTGCTCTTTTGGGCCTCGATCAGGCTATCGATCGCAATGGTGCCTGACTGAAAGTAGGCGGCGCCGCTGGTGGCAACGGCGATCGCTATGAAGGCGATAACTACACCATAAATGGCATATTTGCTTGCCGTTCCTTTGAGCAACTGGACGTTCTTGGCCAAGCTTTGACTTGTTGTTACTGCCACTTATGCGATCTCCCTAAATTCATGACCGTAAAACATGCAACCTTCTACCGGGCCCGGTCCGCATTAGTACGCAGCCGGTGCCACAGTATCATCCGGTAACTCCTCCGATTATTTTAATTCAGTGCGCCCTATTTTCGGGCTTTGGTAAGCAGTGCCTTGGTTAAATGCCCCTTAGGCCCGCCAAAAAAGCGGAATTGTCACCCCCTGCTTAGACTAAGCGTAGACCATGAAAATACCCGATGGAACCGTCATAGTCGTCAGCGGCGACGCCTACCAGCGAATGGCGAGGCACAAACAACACCCGCACCTTCGCGCTTGCCTCCACGGCTGATCTACATTCAATTTCTGTGCCAACCGAATGCCTACGCGCTGTCCCCAGGCCGCCGAAAAAGTCGTAGACAGGTGTCAACTGCACCGCCGGTCGGGATTGGCCTTAAAAATACCCACAATCAAGGCCTGTGAATAGCCGTCAGTTCACCACCGCGAGTCAGAAACCGAGAGCGCTAACAACACCGACACTCAAGGCAGGGAAGAAGGTAATCATCAATACGCCGGCCGCCATTATCAAGAAAAACGGCACAGACGCAGAACAAATCTCCAAAAGTGGTCGCTTAAATCGGAACGATGCCAAGAACAGATTCATGCCTACCGGTGGGGTCAAATACCCGAGCTGCATGTTGGCGAGAAAAATGATCCCTAGGTGTAGCGGGTCTATGCCAAACGCCCTAGCCACCGGTAGGATCAAGGGCACAATCACCACTAGCGCTGAGAAGATGTCCAACAGACAGCCTGCTATTAACAGAAACCCATTGAGCGCGAGCAGAAACACCCATGGCGATTCAATGCCAGCTTGCACCCATTCTGTCGCCAACGCCGGTATATCCGCGTAGATAAGGTAATTGGTAAGTCCCATGGCAGTTGCCAGGATAATCATGATGCCACCGATCATCACCGCCGCCTCCACCAGAATCCGAGGTAAATCCTGGCGCAGGTTAAGATCGCGGTGGATAAAGAACTCCAAGACCAGGGTATAAACCGCGACCAGACCGGCGACCTCTACGAGCGTTGCGTAGCCCGAGAAGATGCCAAACAGAACACCGATGGGTAACAGTACCTCCCATTTGGCTTCCCATATCGCCGATAGCGCCTCGCGCACGTCAAAGCGACTGCGGCCGCCCACAAGCATCCAACCGTTGTAGACCGCATAGATGCCAACCATCGCAACCAACATCACACCCGGAACCAGGCCGGCCAAAAAGAGTTGCTTTATGGATGTGTGTGCCGATACACCGTAGAGAATCACCAACAAGCTCGGAGGTAGCAGGATGCCTAGACTGCCCGAAGCCGTCAGCGCACCAAGCGAAAAACGCTCGCCATAGCCCTCGCGTAGAAGCACTGGCAGCAATAAACCACCGAGGGCCAAAATGGTGACACCGGAACCACCGGTGAAGGTGGTAAAGAAAGCGCAGACTCCGATGGTAGCAACGGCGGTACCCCCGGGAATCCAGCCGAATAGCGCGTGGAAAAGACGCGCCAACCGTGCCGACGCCTTACCTTCGGCCAGTATCGTGCCCGCCAGGGTAAACAACGGTATGGTGGGTAGTATCGGGTTGGAAGCAATGCGATAGGCCTCCAGCGGGATGGGTGCGAGCGGCTCCACGATTCGATAGAGCTCGGTCGCAATCAACTCAAGCGCCGTCGCATCCACGAAAAACAATAGAATCGCCGCCGCTCCCAATACTACAAATATAGGGGCGCCAGCGACGGCGGCGACCAGGATCACGAAAGCTCCGGGGAGCAGCAATAGCGAGCGACTCTCCACTGGCCAGAAGGCGAGCCCGGCGGCTAAAAAAATCACGGCGAGAAAAGTCACGGCGAGGGCAATAGCCCGCCCCCAATACCCGCCCGGGGTGCGCCAAAGGAAGCGCAGGCCGATAACGGCAAATCCCAAAGGCATAACGATCTCAGCGGCCCACCGCGGGACGATGCCACCGAGCGTGGTGGGATCGGCCGTATCGACCCACACCATGTATGACGAAGCGCCAGCGAGCAGGAACGCAACTGCCGTTGCGACGGAACCTGCAAGTATAGTCGCCGCACGGCGCCACTGTTCGTGCAAGAACGAAGCGAAGCCCAAGGCCAGATGTCGATCCTGGCTAGCCGCCACGGCCGCGCCCAAGAAAGCGACCCAAAGCGTCAGGTGGCGCACATAATCGATGGAACCGGGAATGCCCACACCGAACAAAGCGCGTCCGACAACCTCGATCAGCGGCAGCAATACGATGGCCAGCAGCGCCACGGCGGTGATGCCACGTTCCACGCTATACCCAAGGGATTGCGTAGCCCGGCCTGCTTTATGTACCCAATGCACTGGGGACGAGTCTGTTAGTCGCTCGATTTCGGCGAGCTGCTGCTGGCACGGAATTCGTCACGCAGTCTTAATACTTCATCGAAATACTCCGTGGGCACGATCTTGCCACGAATGTCCGCATACACCGATCGCGTGAGCGCTTCCCATTCCTTTAAGGCCTCGGGCGGCACCGGGACTACTTGCAGCCCTCGCTTAACCATCGCGGCAATGGCGTTTTGTTCCAGCTCCCGGACGTCGTTGCGTAGCTTAGCGCCGGTTTCTTGTGTGAGCTTGAGCAAGATCGGGCGCAAGTCGGCGGGAATTCTTGACCAGGCTCTGGTACTGATTACGGTTGCACCGGTCAGCGGCGCCCATTTCAAATCCGTCATCGAGTCTGTAAAGGCGAACCATTGATTGGCGAGCGCTGCAAGCGGCGGCGCCTGGTAGGCCGTAATCATCCCGGTTTGCAGCGCCGGCAGCATGTCGACCGATGACAACGGCACCGGCTTGAATCCCATTTTCTTCCACAGCTCTTCGACTTCGGTCGCGTCGCCGGCAGCCCACACGAAAAGTTTCTGTTTTCGCAGATCGTCCGGGTGCTGCACGGGAGATTTAGTAAAAAAGTGCACCCAGCCGGCATCACCCCAGCTGAGCACGATAATGCCCTTCTCCTTTAGCGTTGCTTCCAGTGTTTTCGCGATACGACTTTGTACGTAGTCCAGTTCCTCGTAGGAAGCAAAGGCCAACGGGATGTGAAAGGCCTTGGCCGCCGCATGCACCGTACTCAGGCCCGCGCTCGTCACGGTGGCAGCGTCGAGCTGGCCAATACGAATCCGACGCATGATGTCATCTTCATCGCCCAACGTACCCGCGAAAATCCTTAGTCTAACCGTTCCACCAGACGCTTCTCGCCACTTGTCATCGAGGTCTTGCAGAAATTCGTGCCAGGTGGAGTCCTTCGGCGCGACGGTAGCTAACTTTATCACCACGTTTTTAGCGCTCGCAGTAACCGCGAATAAGGCCAGGCATGTTGCCAGGAGTATCTGCGTTAGTTTCATCTATCACTCACCAATAAAAAGATCGTCGATCCTAGACATGAGCAATCGTGCTCGTTTTTGCGCTATCAAGTTTGCGAGTCGATACTCAGGGGCTGAATCGACGTCGAAGCTCAATGCTCGTCGCAGTAAGACGCGAAACTCTTTGTGATCCTGGGCACTGACCGACACAGACTCCGCTAAAGATACGAGCGGAGCAATCTTCTGGCCGTCAGCAAGGGCCATCGCGCGCTCAAAATGTTGTCGGGCCCTTTCAACACTGCCACCCTGCGCGCCGGAGCGGCTGGCCTCGAACGTGATCATAAAGTCATGGATAGCGCCATTATCGAACTCTTCATCCAACGCCAAACAACGCCTAATCATCGGCTCGATAAGGTGCAGATCGGCAACCAAGTCCATATCTTGTTTGTCCATAGAGATCGCCGCACTCCACGAAACCGCCACCCAATAAAGTTCAGGCACGTCCTTAGTCTTAAGATTAGCAAGTGTAGAGTGCGAATCCTGCCTAAGGTCCGCGACAAACCCAGGATGGCTTAACTCCAACGCGCGAAGGGCGTAGTCGCGGCCCCTGATATATAGACGTTTAGCGCGCTTTCGAAGTTCCTGTGACCGGCGGCGATTACTTTCTTCCGCTTCAAACGCGGGTAGAGCAACATAGGCATACGCATATTGCGTAAACCCACGGGCGGCCGCTATCAACAATGCATGATGTTCGGGTACTTCGGCTAAAAGACCTTCCATAGTCTTTAAACCAAAAGGGATTGCCGAACCGACGAGCTCTATATCGTTATCCGAGGCGTACACGGTGCCACTGTTCGAAAACACATTGCCCACGCGGTTGGCGACGAACTTCTTTACTGAGCACCCGGTGGTGACGAGTAAACCCAAGATCACCAAGGTCAAGATAGACGAAAGACGGTAATTGATTCTGTATTCTGGAGGTTGGTGCGGCCTAGATGCATCCATTGTTTTTTTCTGTCATGCGCCCCCTTCAAGCAGACGGCATTATATCTGCCCTAACCGCCCAGATATAGCTCGCTCAGTATATGCGTTGGTTGACGGGATTAAAGCTGACCTCTAATCAGCGGCACCAGCAGCAGTTGATAGGCGCGAAGTTTGATGACCTCACTCATCTCGGTTTTCGGGAAAAATTTACTCTCACCCACCGCCTTGCCATCGGGACCGATCAACCAGGCATTCTTAAGGTGGCCGTCCATGGATGACTGCAACTGCCGCGCAAGTTGCTCATCTTGTGCAACGACTGCGAGTTCAGTATTCAAAAATTCGGAACGCGGATCTACGTTAAAATTCCCGATAATCACCAATTTATCGTCAATGAGAACAGTTTTTGCGTGCAACATTTTTGGGCCTTTGTATTCCCAAACCTCAAGCCCCATGCGCACTAGACGTTTCTTCTTGCCTACATAACCAGCCTGGGCAAAGAAATTCTGGGTCGAGGCTAGCGAATTGGTAAGTACACGCACCTTTACGCCTCGATCGATTGCTCGTCGCAGTATTTTTTTGGAGTTCTTCGAAAGGATAAAGTAAGGTGACTCGATGGCGATGGATTTTTCAGCCGTGTCCATATACTCGAGTACGGCTTGAAATGTCCCTGGCTCCTTACCTTTACGGCCAATCGGGTCATGGAGAAATTGGACACCATCAATATCACGCTGGCCGACCGACCAATCTGTCCCGCTGTCGAGTTGTACCAAACCATCACCGCCTAGCTCTGCGCGGTGCCTATCTAACAGGGCCGCCGCACGCTTGATCCCTCTCAGAGCTTCGGTCTTGGACTCAGCGCAGCGATTGTCTTCTCCCCGCAACAGACTGCAGTCTCGAGTCAGATATCTTTGATCATAGCGTCCCAACCTTGTATCCATGACTTCAGCACTATTCCAGAGTTGCATGAAATATTGGTGCGCAACCTCTGCTATCGCGCCTTGGAGATAAGCATCTCGATCTATATAAGCCTTCTTTACATAACTTTTTTTGGCGACGCCAAAAAATGGATATTCGAGATTACGCCCACCTATCAACATCTGCGTTCGGTCAGTCAGAATGACTTTGTCGTGCAAACGTTTGTTAATCCAACCGCGTTTGGTTAACCGAACCGGATGATATTCCTTGATCAGGATGCCTTCTTGAACCAGGTGGGCTTGAATAGATTTTGGAATCTCATTAAATGACGCGTCGATAAGAAACCTCACCTCACTGCCACGGCGTACTGCATCCCGTAGTAACGCGAGGTAAGAAAGCACTAATCCGTCATTTGAGGCGCGGTGAAGTTCGATCGCGATCTCGTCGCGCGCCTGCTGAATCATATCGACTCGCACCTGCGCCGCCGCTTGACCCGAATCGATAATGCGAAACACGTCAGCAGTCGCGATGCTCGGCAGCCAGCCGGCAACAACGCTCGCGAGCGTCAAACTTCTCAGACGGGGCAACAAACCGTGCCGCCTAAAGGTCGTAGTGTACGTATCACGCTTCCTAACCATCGTTCTCTTCTATAGACCGGCATCGGGTGTGCTACTTCACACAGTGCGTCTGCTCATGGCGCAATTATACGCGACATCCCGGTCACAAGTGTCTGGCATAGAGATTGCCTTTCGTGCACTGGAAAACCTACCGCTTTGACACATGTTGAAGACATAAGTCAATGTTTACAAACATTAATATTAACTCGGCGATTGCACGTCGAACGACGCCGAGGCAGCAACGGTTTGGCACGCGTCAAACGTTTGACTGACCCGCTAAAGTTTTCTCGGCACCACGTCGACAAGCATTCGATAACTAAAACCACGGACATCTACGGAGCCGACGCCGCTACTGTCTCGACCTCGGTCAGCATTTCCTGCACGAGAAATGCGTCATCTGGATCATCTTCGACCAACAAGATCTCCATCGGCCGAGGGCTTATTGCTATATCCATTGCCGTCCCCGTTGTTGATTTGGATTCGATAAGCTCGTTCTAATACCGCCCGCCCGTTTCG
>CAXMNC010000297.1:0-2697 GCA_964194625.1 Acidiferrobacterales bacterium | reverse complement strand
CGCTAACACCCCCCGTCTGTGGGCCATCAGTGTCACCATTGCTGCAGCTATTGTCTCCCACTACATCACCGGATCCGGGGTGTCAGTCCACTGACACCTTCCGATCCCCGGACGGTAACGCCGCCGGAGGTTCCAGACACCGGTCTGCACCTTCGCCCCTGACTCTGTGTCACCGTGTCTGCTTTGAGTCGTAACGGAGCATTCGCCCTGAAAGCCCGAAGGTCCGGTTCGAGTATATTGCAGAAGATTTTCATGAGAGTAAAAATATCTGCATTGGGGAAGCAGACATTTTGAGGGCGCATGAATTGTAGAAATTGGAACATAATCGGACAGTTGTGACCCACAGATTCTGATCATATCTGACAGCTACTTGCCCTGTGCGGACCTAACGCCTCAGCAGCGGCCGCCATGTGCACCGAAACGATGCTTACGGGGTGGTTCAGTCAGAAGGTCAATTGTGTTTCCAGCAATCGAACCACTCGCTACGACCATCGTAAAGGTTCCTTGCCGCTATGACGGCATTTTTGGGATAGTAGAGTTCGTCCCCTGGCTCGAGCACAAAACGCCGGCCTTGAATGACGAATTCCATCTTCCCGCTCTTCCCGGCAAACAAGACGTACCAAGGGTGCGTGTGCTCACCCCTGTCTCTTTCGGGCCGCTCGCTGGTCCATCCCTTCTCCTTGCCGTCATATTCGCATTGCAAATAGCCAAGCGCCTTCCATTGCTCTTTTATCTCGTCAATCTTCAGGGGCAGCTCGAACTTGCCCCTGGTGAAATATGGCTCACTAGCGTCGGCAGTACCGGCGATGCTCGCTAATCCTTGCATGAAAAACATCGCAAGGATAACCACGAACACTGCAGCGTTTATCATTTTATAAACTCCTTATGGACGTAGATACAAGTGCCTAAGATCAATTTGCCGCATAGCCCTCGTGTTTACCGATGATGATAGTACGGGAAACGTCGATGACGGATTGGTCCTCGGCTGGTGTGACCACCATACTGAATCCCAGGGCTTCCGAGCATACGATAACTTGCGGGTTTGGCCCTTTCGCATTGCATACCCCAACCGCGGCTTGAGTATTAAGCCGAAGTTTATCATGGGAATAAAACTGTCTGCTTACGGGAAATTGGGGTATTCATAGGAAGCAGGCGTTCACAAAACTGGATAAATCGTCTGGAAGTTGCCCGAAGCGGAAGATATGTTGCACCGCAGCGAATGCCTCTTCCCGGCCAGGAGCAGCCATTGACGCCAGTTCGAATCGGTCAGACCTTCGCTTGAAGTTAGGTTCTGTCGTCGAGCTCCGTCCTGAGGGGAGGCGAAGTCAGCCCGCGCCAACACCGAAAGAAGGTTTGAGTTCCTCGACCAACGCCTTCGCCTCTATCAAGTCGGGCGCGTCGAACCCTTCGGTGAACCAGTCGAGGCAGTCCATAACAAGCTCGTGAGCCTCTTTAGGTTTACCCTGTTGCCGCCACAGGCGAGCGAGCCGGGTAGCTGCACGCAGCTCTGGCATGTGTGCGTTCATCTCGCGAGAGATGCGAATGGCTTCCCCGAAGCTGTCCTCGGCCCCGGACGGATCCGGCGTCGAACCGGCCAGGAGCAGCTCGGCCTTCGTCTGCAACACACCCGGTAGGAAAAGTCGCTCTTTGGTCTGTCGGACAATGCCGAGGGCATCGTCGACACACGCCAGCCCCTGTTCCGAATGGCCGAGCGCGTCGTGGGCTTGCGCCAACAGCGTGAGAAACCACGGCGTAAGCATCTGTGCCGAACTGCTACGCCAGGCATTCATCCCCGCCATGATTTCTGCCAACGCGCTCTCGGACGGATCAGACAACATCGAAAGATGTCCCCGGCAGGCAACGCCGATCGACTCCCACATCGAAAAACCGTGGGCCAGGTTCACCGCTACCAGTTCGTCCACCAGCACGCTGCTGGCTTCGAGGTCACCGTAACGCTGGTGAAGTACGCACGCGGGCCAGAGCATTAAGGCAAGGGTTGACGGGTGATCCATATCGCGCGCCGCTTCAAGCGCCTCCTCGCTGCGCGCATTTGACTGCGCCGGATATCCCTGTTCGAGCAGCACCTGGGCCAGGAAGCTCAAGACCGCCACTCGAATATCGACTCCGTAGCGATAAGCGAGCGGCTGGTGCTGGACAGGATCGTATAGCACGAGCGCGGCCTCGAAGTGATTCTGCGCGACTTCGAGATCCCCGCGGAAGGTCGATGTGATACCAACACTGCGATGGGCCATCAGACGTGCGGTGACATTACCGTCTCGCTCGGCCTGACGTAACGTATCCAGTGTCTTGTCCAAGGCGACGTCCAGCTCGCCGAGAAGCAAGTGACCGGCATAGTCCCCCCAATTCACGGTGATCAAATGCGACCGGTTACCGGTCAGGTGACAAAGCTCGCGCGCGCGGGCGAAGGCAGCAACGGTCTGCGCAGCAGAGTAGCCTTTGACTGGCATGAGCGTCACCGCCAGCTGAATCTGCAGCTCGAGCTCTTGCTCGTTGCGCGCCGGCGCTTCCGGAAGTGCCACGACAGCCGCGATCCCCTGGGTCAGGTACGAGATGGCTTCCTCGTTGGCCGAGCGGCCGAGTGCCTGAGTTGTCGCCTGTTGCCACCAGGCGGCGGCTCTTTCCCATGCACCCGCTTCAGCGTAGTGGTGGGCAACTAGTTCCGGCTGTGTTTGCGCG
>CAXMNC010000296.1:0-2600 GCA_964194625.1 Acidiferrobacterales bacterium | reverse complement strand
GCGGCGATGAGTGCATCGACCAGGTAGCTGCCTACGAAACCGGGACCGCCGAAGATTGCAACGCGCATCATCACATCTCCTTGGTCGCGTTCTTAAGACTAACACCAGGAAATGGCGACATTCTCTATCTCCAATAGGTGTACCAGGCTAATTTCTGCTCAAGTGCTGGTTTCAAAGGATAGGAACAACTAACACGTCCACGTGTGGGCTCAACGACTGCTTTGGGTCGTTTTGTGCCTGTCCAAAGTCTATCACCTGACCGTCAGCTTCCAAGCCGGCACCAGTCAGTTCCGATGAAGTCTGACACTGTCTGTGCGGTCGCGTCGTCATACATCAGGGCCAGGGATGGCCCATGTCGCTATAATCCCTATCAGACAACGAGCCTACGGATGACAGAGTCTGATCACGACTGGATTGAATATTGGGCGGTATTTACTGACGCGGGCGGTATTGTCCAGTCAAATGAGTATTACTCTGATTGGACAGCACGGCAATTCAAGCGCGTGATGGAGCAGAAACTGAAGGCGGCAGGTATTCAGGATGCAAAGCTTTGGATAGAACATGGTCGCTATGACGGAAGGGTTTACCCGAATCACCGCAAAAACATGAACAACTGGGAGTTACCGCCAGCCTGATAGCCGTAGCGAGCCGACTTAGTTGCAAAGGGCAGCCAAGTGAAGACCAAAAATCTCAATATCTTGATTTCCGTCCTTGTTGCAGGTTTATTGATCTGCGGCGGTTTTCTGGTACACCAACACCTTCAAATCAAATCGCTGCACGATCAGTTGGCGGTCCATACAGCGCATATTTTGCAGGTCGAGCAAGCAATAAAATTAGACAAGAAAAAGAGACTTTTGGGTAATCGAATTACGCCAGATTCGCTTCGCCCAGGAATATATACGTTGGAATTAGATTTTGTTGACGACCAGAACAATGCTGAGCAAGACACCTATACGATCTATCACGTCACATCTAATGTCGGCGCGGGAGATCTTAAGATGCACTTTGGCATCGCCCCGGCAAAGTTAAGGTTTTATTTCGATCAAGACAATGACGGCTGGGTGGATACAGAAACCATATACGAATACATGGACTCGATTCCCTTTGTGGGAAGACTGTTATCCAAGACAGTCGAACCTGAATTTTCACAAGAACTCTACGATACGTTCTTGATACATTCGGTCAAAGCAAAATTCATACCACCGGAGCGCATCAAAGAGGATGCGGAAAAGGTTGCTCAGAATTTGTGGTCTTGGGCGACTAGCACCTTTGAGGAAATCTCGTACAGGATACTGGAGTAGCCGTAAGCAATTGCCCGTAGTAGCACGCCGTGATTCTGGGTGTTCTGCCCACAATCTCGACGAAGCACTACTTGTTGATGAGGAGCGGGCAGATCAGGTTTGAGCACTGTGGAATGGCGACCAGGTTGACCAACAGGGGGCCTGCGTGGCACTACGAATCCGAACACGGATTGCAACAAGAGGGCGCGGCGAGTTGGAGATGAATCTCCAATGGTCGAATGATGATCCGCCTCTGGCTCCCCCTAAATTTTCTTTAGCTGGCATTTGTCACGCGTGCGACTATAGTTTAAGGATCTAGAAGAGGAAATGGCCTTGGTGGCTAGGAAGAAGGAGAAGCATGTCATGCCAAACTATGTTCTGCTCAGCACGCTTACCACCGAAGGGCGACAAACGATGCATGCTCACCCTGAGCGGCTGGAGGCGGTGAACAAGGAAATCGAGGCATTGGGTTGCCGCGTCCTGTCGCAATACGCGGTGTTGGGCGGTTACGATTTCGTGACCATCGTGGAGGCCCCGGACAACGAAGTGGCGGCACATCTCTCGGTAGATCTGGGTTCGCGGGGTACGGTGAACATCGTGACGCTGCCAGCGATTGAAATTGCGGATTTGAAGAGAAAACTTCAGGGGCCCGATCAGATCGGGCGGTCTGATTGACAGGATGTATCGGAAACACGATCGGTACAGTATCTAAGGCACTGCAACCCGCACCCTTGGGAGTTCGCGCTGTATTATGACCTATGAAGAATTCCACAGGGACGGCCAGGCGAAAGTCAGATAGCTGGCGACAACACGCCGTATTCCGGTTCTATGAAGAACTGAATGATTTCCTCCCGCCGAACCGGCGCAAGATCGCCTTTGATTATGCCTTCAACGGAACACCTTCGGTGAAGGACAGCATCGAGGCGGTTGGCGTGCCTCACCCCGAAGTCGATCTGATTCTCGTGGATGACGTATCGGTGGGGTTCGATCATCTGTTAAACGGCGGCGAGCGCGTCGCAGTCTACCCAATGTTCGAACGCGTCGACATTTCTTCATTAACCCGCCTGCGCCCGAATCCCTTGAGGGAACCCAGCTTCGTGCTGGATGTGCACCTCGGGAAGCTGGCCCGTTACCTGCGATTACTCGGGTTCGATACGATCTACGACCGCGACTATGATGATGCCACGATAGCGGCTATCTCCAGAAAGGAGCGGTGCCTTCTCCTGACCCGGGATAAAGGTTTGCTCAAACGCAATGAAGTTACCCGCGGATATTGGCTCCGAAATATCCAGCCGCGGCTACAAATCGCAGAAGTGGTGG
>CAXMNC010000295.1:0-10634 GCA_964194625.1 Acidiferrobacterales bacterium | reverse complement strand
TTCTACTGGGAGTGGACTATCTCATCACCCTCAACCGGCGTTGTTAGGGTGCGGGACGCTCTGTGCCTGTGATTAAGAACACTGAAGTTCTCAGGTAGTCTCTGCACCTTCCGGAGGTGTACCCCCGGCTTGGCTCAGGGTTACCATCAGCCGAACTGTTAAGGTTTCCCTGAATTCATCCCGTTCATTTCACACCTTTCGGTGTGAACACACCTTTTTAAGATGAGTCCCCTGCTCTAACCAACTGAGCTACAGGCCCGAACCAGGATATTCTATCAGCTTTTTACCTAACACTTGCTACTGGGCCCTAACCTTGTTGCTACGCGACTGAGCTACAGGCCCGCAGCGGCAAACAGCTTTACGAGTCGATGAAGCTGCGCAAATGATCAGAGCGGGCAGGATGTCGTAGCTTACGCAAGGCCTTAGCCTCAATCTGACGAATGCGCTCGCGCGTCACATCAAACTGCTTACCGACTTCCTCCAGTGTGTGATCGGTATTCATGCCGATACCGAAACGCATCCTTAAGACCTTGGCCTCACGTGGGGTGAGGGTGGCTAAGATTTCACCAGTAGCACCTTTGAGGCCTGCGCCCGTAGCTGCATCGGGTGGTGCAACCGTGTTCGCATCCTCGACAAAATCGCCAAGGTGAGAATCCTCATCGTCACCAATGGGTGTCTCCATCGAGATCGGCTCTCTGGCGATCTTCCGCACCTTGCGGATCTTATCTTCTGACATATCCATGCGCTGCGCGAGTTCTTCTGGCGTCGCTTCACGTCCCACCTCTTGCAACATCTCGCGCGAGATCCGGTTTAACTTATTGATTGTTTCAATCATATGCACCGGAATACGGATGGTGCGGGCTTGATCGGCGATCGAGCGCGTGATCGCCTGGCGAATCCACCAAGTCGCATAGGTCGAGAATTTGTAACCACGTCGGTACTCGAACTTGTCCACCGCCTTCATCAAACCGATATTGCCTTCCTGGATAAGATCCAGAAACTGCAAACCACGATTCGTGTACTTCTTGGCGATAGATATGACGAGCCGCAGGTTGGCTTCTACCATTTCCTTCTTGGCGCGGCGTGCTTTGGCCTCTCCAATCGACATACGCCGATTGACCTCCTTGAGTTGCTGAATCGGCATGCCTGCGCGCTCTTGAATCCCAGTTAGTTTCTTCTGCGCTGCGTAAATCGTGTCCGCATGTTTTTCGATGACGTCCCTATCGCAGTCTCCAGATCGGATAATCTTCTTTACCCAACGACGGTTGGTGCTGTTGTCTGGGAAACTCTTGATAAAGCTCTTTCGGGGCATCCTCGCCTTCTCGACGCAGATTCCCATGACCCCTCTTTCTTGTAAACGCGCCTCGTCGACCAAAGACCGTACTTGGGTAATTAATGCGTTGATTTGCTTGGGCACAAGCTTTAGCTGCAGAAAGTCGTCGGTAAGTCGCTTTTGTGCGCGTGCTGCCTCAGGGCTGACGTAACCCTTCTTGCCTATGGCCTTAGTCAAGTTCGCATGCAACCGGCGGATTCGCGTGAATCGCATCATAGCTTCTTCACGGACCGCACGCAGATCTTCCTCGGCATCGTCGTCGTCGTCCTGCACATCACTGGCTTCGAGCGGGTTATGAACCTGTGGAATTGGTTTGTCCACTGCATCTGGATCAATAAAACCAGAGATCAAGTCGGACAGGCGCACTTGCTCGTTCTCGCACAACGCCATCGCCCGCAGAAGTTCGTTAATAGCAGCTGGGCAAGTGGCGAGCGCTTCTGTCGTCTGTCGAATCCCATCTTCGATGCGCTTGGCGAGCTCGATTTCACCCTGCCGCGTCAGCAACTCAACCGTACCCATTTCACGCATATACATGCGCACCGGGTCCGTGGTACGGCCGAACTCGCTGTCAACCGCGGAAACCAGTACTTGCTCAGCCTCTTCCACCACTTCCTCGTCGTCTGCGGAGGTGGCTGCCTCGGTCTTTAGCAAGAGCGCATCAGGGTCTGGGGGCTCATCGTAGACATCGATCCCCATGTCGTTGATCATGTTCACTACCGCCTCAATCTGATCGGTGTCGTGAACGTCCTCCGGGAGATGGTCATTAATCTCGCGGTAGGTAAGGAAGCCCTGTTGTTTGCCCTGAATTATGAGTTTTCTAAGCTGGGAGCGTTGGGTTTCTTGATCCATTCGTGGTTTACCAAGCCTCGGGTTGGAAGAAAGCGAACTTTATAGTGTATCCCAAAATACCGTCTAAACGAATCAGTTTGTGGGGGTAACGCCATCAGAATGGCCCGTTTCGGCCAATAATTGACCGAGTTCGGCCTTTTCGGCCTGATTCAATCCTTTTGCCCGCTCTTTATACAACAGTCTGTCGGTACGCTGCTCACGCACCGCCTTCTGTAATTGGGAGAGGGTACCTTGAAATTCAGCCTCGGCATCCTGCTCCAGTACTGGATGCGTCCACACCACCAGCTTTTCAAGGTGGGTTCGATGCTCACTGTCACGGAATCGCTCTATGAGCGCCGCCGTGTTCAACTCAGGATCGATCTTGAGGATGTCGAGCATAGCCGCCAGCAAAGTAATGCCTGGCAGGTCGAGTCTAACGATGGCCTCGGGATCCTTCACCTGCTTTGCGAGGGCTGGATTCCTGAGCAAGAGTGCCACCGCCGTGCGCACCAACGAGGGTGGCTTCTTTAACTCGGCCCCGGGGCGATTGGCCGATTTCGGCGACACCTTGCTGGCCGTCGCTAATCCCAATCCAGACAATTTCTGGGGCTCCAACCCACTGATCTCAGCCAGACGGTCACGCATCATCTGTCGGAACGGACCCTCGGGAATCTTGGACAGTAGTGGCGATGCGAGTTCCACCATGCGGGCGCGGCCATCCAGTCGACGTACATCGGCACGATCATGCAAGTTTCTGAAAAAATAGTCGGGTAGGGACTCTACTTGGCGTGCCAAGAACGCCTCCGCTCCTTCGCGTCGAATGACGGAGTCGGGATCCTCACCTTCGGGCAGAAACAAGAAACTTGCCTGGCGACCCTCGTCCAAGGTAGGCAGCGCGGCCTCTAGCGCACGCCAAGCTGCCTGTAGGCCAGCCCGGTCACCGTCGAAACAGAAAACTACGTCGGACGTAAAGCGATATAACCGATCCAGATGGTCACGCGTGGTGGCAGTGCCCAGCGTCGCCACCGCAAAGTCGATACCGTACTGAGCCAGCGCAACTACATCCATATAGCCCTCCACCACAAACACACGCTGCTCGCGCCGAATGGTGTCGCGCCCGAGAAATAGACCATACATCTCACGACCCTTGTGGAATAAGGGGGTCTCGGGTGAGTTCAAATATTTGGGTTCACCCTCGCCGAGGATGCGACCACCGAATCCGACAATGCGGCCACGATGGTCATGAATCGGAAACACGATGCGATTACGGAAGCGATCGTAGTAACCACCACCGTCCTTGGCCACCAAGAGACCCGCCCGCTGCAAATGTTTACGGCGTACCTCGTCGGTGCCCAGCGCCCGTAACAGATTGTCCCACCCGTCGGGCGCGAGACCGAGACCAAAGCGAGCGGCGACTTCACCACTCAAGCCACGACCCTTCAAATAATCAACAGCTGTCTGGGCTTGTGGATGATCGCGAAGCTGGTGCCGATAGTGGGCGGCTGCCTCCTGCAGAATGTCCAGGAGATCTTGCTGGTCCTCGAACTGGCGCCCACCAGCGACTACTTCTTTGGGCACTGGAATACCGACATGGTTGGCGAGCTCTTCAACCGCCTCGGGAAAACTCATGTGTTCATACTCCATGAGAAACCCGATGGCGTTGCCATTGGCCTGGCAGCCGAAGCAATGATAGAACTGTTTGTCGGGGCTAACGGTAAAGGAGGGGGTCTTTTCGTCGTGGAACGGACAGCGCGCCTTGAAGTCTTTGCCGCCCTTGGTCAAGGGCACGCGGGCATCGATCACCTCCACGATATCGGCGCGTATGAGTAACTCATCGATAAAACCCTGGGGAATACGGCCGGCCATGGCAGGTATTCTAACAGGGCCGCCGTCGGTCCACGCGGCCCTTCGAAGTCAGAACCGGCTGCTAGTTGGCCGATAGATCAACCACCACCCAGCAGGGCCTTCACCATTTTGCTCACGGCCGCCATATCCGCCCGCCCCTGGAGTTTGGGCTTTAAGACACTCATGACTTTGCCCATATCCTTCATTGAGCTAGCGGACGCCTCGGCCAGCGCATCGCGAACCATCTTGTCCAGCGCTTGATCATCTAGGGGCTCCGGTAAATATGCCTGCCAAACAGCGATCTCACGCTTTTCTTTGTCTGCGAGGTCGACTCGGCCCCCTTGCTCAAACTGGGTGACGGCTTCGCGGCTTTGCTTAATCAGTTTCTCGGCAACTGCCATCACGGCAACATCATCAAGCGTAGTGCGCTCATCCACTTCGCGCCGCTGGACCGCTGCCAATAGAAAACGGATGGCACCGAGACGTTCGGTGTCCTTGGCCCGCAGGGCGTTTTTCATGTCCTCGGTGATTGTTTGCTTCAGGCCCACGAAACGGTCAGCCCGCAGGGGGTGCGGTCGCTGTCAATATTTGCGGGTGGTGCGCAGTGTGACGCGCGCTATTTTCTTTAGTTCGCGTTTGCGGGCAGCGGCAGCCTTACGTTTACGGACTGAAGTCGGCTTTTCATAGAATTCGCGCCGACGCATTTCCGAGAAAACGCCCGCCTTCTCGCAGGAGCGGCGGAAGCGGCGTAGCGCTATCTCAAATGGCTCGTTATCTTTTATCCTAACGGATGGCATCTATCCTCAAGCCCCTCGATTCCCGGCTGTGTAGTGTAGCCACAGTATAGGCTGCAAAGCGCGCGATTCTATAGGCTCCAGACGCCTTTGTACACTCAACCACCCTTGCCCGACCCTCAATATCCTCCGAGAATAGCGCCATGCGTGTTTTGGGTCTTGAGACTTCCTGCGATGACACCGGAGTCGCCATCTACGATTCGGAAAAAGGCCTGCTTGGACATGGTCTCGCGTCGCAGGCGCTCATTCACGCGCCTTTTGGGGGGGTAGTACCTGAACTCGCATCTCGTGACCACGTGCGCAAAACCTTGCCTTTGATACAGGCGATTATGGCCGAGGGCGGTACCCAAGCCGGTGACATCGATGGGGTAGCCTACACGGCTGGACCCGGCTTGGTGGGCGCACTCCTAGTGGGGGCCGCGATTGGCCGCGCGCTGGCATACGCCTGGCAGATTCCTGGGATTGGAGTCCATCATATGGAGGGACACCTCTTGTCCCCCATGCTTGAAGCGGATCCACCGGCCTTTCCATTCCTGGCGTTGCTGGTCTCTGGCGGCCACACCTTGCTTGCAGATGTCCGCGGGGCGGGCCAGTACACTATCCTTGGCGAATCACTCGATGATGCCGCCGGTGAGGCCTTTGACAAGACCGCCAAGTTGCTCGGTCTGGGATATCCAGGGGGCCCCGCCATTTCGCGCGTTGCCCGCGGCGGCACACCGGGACGCTTCCGGTTTCCGCGGCCGATGACCGACAAACCTGGGCTCAACTTTAGTTTTAGCGGACTTAAGACGTCGGTCGCCAATGTGGTTGGGGGTCATAACCTTGACGAGCAGACGGTAGCCGATATCGCCTGCAGCTTTCAGGAAGCGGCAATAGAAACGCTCACCATCAAATGTGCCCGCGCGCTCGATGAAACCAGCCATGAGCGTTTGGTGGTTGCCGGCGGTGTGAGCGCCAATACCTTATTGCGCGATCGCATGAGCGAGGTGGCCCAAGAGAAAGGTGTGCGTGTGTATTATCCGAGGCTCGAATTCTCAACCGACAACGGTGCGATGATTGCCTATGCGGGGTATCTACGTCTCGTTGGTGGCCAACACGACACGTTGAGCTTTGGTGTACGGGCGCGTTGGGAAATCGATAGCCTGGAACCAATAACCTAGGCGCAACCGGCAGATACAACTATGAGAACTGGCGGCGAATGAACTTTTGTAGTAACTGCGGCGTTGCCGTGCAGCTTCGAATACCACCGGGTGACAATCTACCTCGGTACGTGTGCGACGCCTGTAAGACGATCCATTACCAAAACCCCAAGATTGTTGCCGGTTGTCTTCCGCAATGGCAAGACAAGGTCTTACTTTGCCGCCGAGCCATCGAGCCGCGTTATGGGCTTTGGACCTTGCCAGCCGGTTTCATGGAGAAAGGAGAAACGACTGTACAGACAGCGATACGCGAAACGTTGGAAGAGGCCGGTGCAACGGTTGAGATAACCGGCCTGTACACGCTATTTAACCTACCGTATATCGATCAAGTCTATCTGCTCTACCGAAGTCGATTGCTTGATCTCGACTTAGTACCAGGCGACGAGAGTCTTGAGGTTGAACTATTTAGTGAGGGCGAAATTCCATGGGACCAACTCGCATTCCGGGTTATGCATGAAACCCTAAAACTCTACTTCGAAGATCGGGGCACAGGTACGTTTGGCACGTACGTGGGTGACATCGTGCGGACACAAGATAAGGCTTCTTACATAGTTAGTTTAATGAACAAGGAGCGCTAGCCACCCATACGGCCTATCTTACCCTCTTTGCCAGCAAAGAGATTCTGAATGTTGGCGCGGTGCCGCCAACATAGCAGCACAGACATTACGATACTTGCAACAAGATACGGCAGTTGACCAGACAGTAGCCACCACACGTACACAGGTGCAGCAAAAGACACTACCAACGCAGCCAGCGACGAGTAACGAAACAGGGCTGCAATCAACAACCAAGTCAGTACGAGCGCTAACGCAACCCAAGGGCTCAAACCGAGCCAGACGCCGAAAGCGGTCGCAACACCCTTTCCACCTCTGAACCCGAAAAACACGGGATACAGGTGGCCCAAGAACGCGGCTAGTCCTACCAATGCCAGCACTACGGAGTCACTCGTAATACTCCTAGCAATCACTACCGGCATTACTCCTTTCACCACATCGCCGAGCAATGTCAGTGCCGCCGCTGTTTTTCCACCATATCGCAAAATGTTGGTGGCGCCTGGATTACCCGAGCCCACGTTGCGCGGGTCTTCTAAGTTTTTCAGCCGTGCAATTAATACAGCACTCGAAATCGAGCCCACTAAGTAGGCGGCTGGAACCAGCAGATACTCAATCATTCGGATATTGGAAGCCTTTGTTCGATGCTACGTCAAGACATGTGGTGGGATTTTCGCTATATTGCCGACCAATTTCGGAGAGTTTATGGATATTATTTACATCCGCGACTTGAAAATACCCTGTACCATCGGTGTTTGGGAATGGGAACGTCGCATCAAACAAACAGTGATTATCGATTTAGAAATGGCGACTGATGTGCGGCCGGCTGCAAAAAGTGATCGCCTCGACGATGCGCTCGATTACAAAGCAGTGGCCAAGCGCGTGATGGAATATGTGGGAAGTTCTGAGTTTAAGCTGGTAGAAACGCTAGCCGAAAACGTAGCGCATACGGTGCTCGGAGAGTTTAAGGTACCCTGGGTACGAGTGCGCATCAACAAGCGGGGCGCGCTACGTGGCGCCACTGATGTTGGCGTAGTTATCGAGCGACAAGCGAAATCCTAGATTTAGTACGGCGGATATATTGGTAATGCCACGCGTCTACGTCAGTATAGGTAGCAACATCGACCGAGAGAAAAATATCGAGACAGCCGTCCGGGAACTTGACGATTCTTACGGTCCACTGATGCTATCCACCGTATATGAAAGTGAGCCGGTGGGGTTTAATGGCGATAACTTTCTAAACCTTGTGGCTGGCTTCGATACCGACTCTCCAATAGAGACTGTAATCGCGCGACTACGGGCGATCGAAAAAGCATGTGGCCGCGAGCGACAAGACAACGATGAGCGTTCACGAACGTTAGACATAGATTTGCTGATCTACGGCGATCTAAGCCGACACGATGATGAAGTCGATATTCCGCGTGAAGAAATTGGACACTATGCGTTTGTACTCTTGCCGTTGGCACAGATCGCTCCCGAACACAGGCACCCGGAAACGGGCATCCCTTTCAGTGAGATGTGGAGTAGTTTTCGGGGTGGCGAACAACAACTCTGGCCGGCAGATTTCGAACTGTCTTTGATGTAGCCACAGCAACCCGTTTTTTCTAAGTATTACTTCCAACCTCGAGCGATCGAAACCATCCATACGTTGATCGCCCACAAGTATGATCGGTACACCTTTTCCATTTAGCCTCTTGTACTCGCGCCTTCCCGTCTTACTGCGTTCCACGTCATACTCACGAAAAGCAACACCTTTTTCGGACAAATAAGTCTTGGTTTTTTTTGCACACCCCACACCAAGTGGTGCTTAGGATTTTTACAGTCGGCCCGTTCTTAGCGGCCTGGGCCAGGCACGACAGATATATTGGCGGTGCCTTCGTAAGATTTGATTTGGAGATCTCTAGCGCCTTGTTCCTGCAATAGCAGGCACAGCAATAAGCATCGCGTACTTCATACTCCTGCGTTACGGCTACAAAACGACACGCCGGCCACCGTCGACCGCAATTACCTGGCCAGTGATGAAATCCGCGTCGCCTACCAAGAACAGTACTGTCTCTGCTATATCGTCGGGCTTACCAATGCGCTTTAGCGGGGTGCGAGAGATCATTCGCTGTTTATTCATTTCGTCGATGCCATCTTCGGGCCATAGCATAGCCCCTGGCGCTACCGCGTTAACCCGTATCTCCGGCCCCAATTCGCGTGCCAACGTCTTGGTGAGCATGATCAAGCCTGCCTTTGCCACGCTGTAGATTGAGTAGTCCTTGAGCGGGCGTTCACCATATATATCGGCCATATTGACAATACAGCCTTGGCCTACCTTCAGATGGGGTGCTGCCGCTTGCGCAAGGAAAAATGGCGCCTTTAGGTTTGTACCGATCAAATCCTCCCAGTCCTTTTCAACTGCTTCGCCGATCGGCGTCGGGTAGAAAGTTGCTGCGTTATTGATCAAAACATCGATCCGCCCAAACGCTTCCATTGTCTCGTATACGAGGTTCTGCGAAAGTTTCGGACCACGCAGCAAATCGCCTCGCACCAGCATTACCGACTCAGATCGAATATCATGCAGTTCCTGTTGCAAGCGATGTGCTTCCTGTTCCGAAGAGCGATAATGGATCACTAAGTTCATGCCTTGCGCATGGAGTTTGCGTGCAATCTGTGCACCGACACGACGGGCACCGCCGGTAACCAAGGCAACTTTGTCTGCGAGTGGGCCTTCAGACATCACGAAATTTATCGACAAGTAACGGTAAGACAATACTCTCTAATCTGTTTAAACTCCAACCGCGATGTCCCAAAAGCCGGAACACATTGAATCACCCTTTAGTAAGGCTACTAAATCGGCGGGGCAGTTACCGCCGCCAACGCCAGAAGAAACAGCGCGCAGTGATGAACTCGCGCAGCACGTCCGCGAAGAGATAGCAAACGCTGGTGGTAGCATCGATTTCGCGCGCTTTATGGAGCTCGCCTTGTATGCACCTAGTCTCGGCTACTATCGAGGCGGGATGCAAAAATTCGGCGCCCAAGGCGACTTCGTAACTGCGCCTGAGCTGTCGCCGTTGTTCGCCCGTTGCATTGCAAAGCAGTGTCAACAGGTTTTTCGGCATCTCGGTAACGGCGATATTGTCGAGGTAGGAGCCGGCAGTGGTGCGCTTGCAGGGGTATTGTTACGCGAACTGGATGCCCAACAGGTCCTACCCGAAAACTATTACATACTGGAAACCAGCGCCGATCTACGGCAACGACAGTCGGATTTGATCGCGCAGGAGATTCCTGATTTGCTCGATCGGGTGCGTTGGCTGCAAACACTGCCGAAAGATGGTATCCGTGGTCTCGTTCTCGCAAACGAACTGCTTGATGCCATGCCCGTTCACCGTTTCAGCGTCAACGAACAAGGCATTCAACAACTTCGCGTTGCTTGCGACGGCAAAGATTTTGTGTGGCACGAAAAACCCGCGGACAAGGCCCTTCACGAGCGCGTGGACCCGCTTGATTTGGCACGCGGCTATACGTCGGAGGTCAATTTCCACGCCGAGGCCTGGGTCAAAAGTATGGCGGGCTGTCTCAAAGCGGGGGTGATGCTTTTGTTTGACTATGGCTTTCCACGCGCTGAGTTTTATCACCCGCAACGAAGCGACGGCACCCTAATGTGCCATTATCGCCATCGAAATCACCCCGACCCCTTGTTACTGATAGGCCTACAGGACATTACGGCACATATCGATTTCACCGCCATCGCCGAGGCCGGTCTAACCAATGATCTTTCACTACTGGGCTACACCAGCCAGGCCGCGTTTCTGCTGTCTATTGGCATTACCGAGTTTGCGAGCGCTTCCGATCACACCGACCGCAAGCAACATATGGAGATAGTGCAACAAGTGAATAAACTCACGTCGCCGGCTGAAATGGGGGAGCTCTATAAAGTCATCGCGCTTGCGCGCGAGGTCGACCTAATACTGGATGGATTTACGTTGCAAGATCGGCGTGGGCGATTGTGAGACGCCGGAGACGTTCATGCTTTCTCCCGCCACATCCAACCCATGAACCCAGTGGCGACAATGGCACCAAGTAATTGTGCCAATATGAA
>CAXMNC010000294.1:0-3896 GCA_964194625.1 Acidiferrobacterales bacterium | reverse complement strand
TCGGCAACGTTGTACGAAGGTTGGGCCTTGTATTGCGAACAATTGATGCACGAGCAAGGATTTCTAAATCGACCTGAGCAGCGTTTCATACTGTTAAAAGATCGGCTTTGGCGTGCGCTGCGTATCATTATCGACGTCGAGATTCACACCCGTGGTACGACTATCGAGCAGGCGGCAGACCGCATGGTTACGTATCTGGGCTTTCCGCGTACCCAGGCGCTGGCTGATCTAAAGTGGTATAGCCGCTCACCGGCGACGCCCATGGGTTACGCTACCGGTTGGGCGCTCGTTAATGCGACCCGCGACCAGGCACGATTGCAAAACGCCGGTTTTAGCCTGAAAGACTTCCATGACCGACTACTCTCGGCGGGATCCATTGCGTTGCCGTTGGTGATTCGGCATGCCTTCGGGGAGCGTATGTGGACCGCCGTTAAGGGTATGATATTTAGTGCTGGGGTCGGCGAGTCAGCATAATTCTTGTCATATTCTCAAGTGGGCACACAAGGGGGCATATAGGTCAGATGGTAGCCGCTGCCACGCTGTCGGGAATTGACGTGTTCCGAAGTCTGTCTACCGATGACCGTGAGGCATTGGCTGGTCGCTGTGAGAGTCGTCGCTACGCGGCTAACCAGCAGATTGTTTCATACACCGATAGTTCAACCGACGTCTATTTCATCGTCAGTGGGCAGGTGCGCGCAACGATTTACTCGTCGTTGGGCAAAGAAGTTGCTTTCCGGGATATCGAGGCGGGAGAGATGTTTGGCGACTTGTCCGCAATCGATGGTGAACCGCGTTCTGCCAATGTGGTTGCTCTAACTGATTCTTTGATCGTGTCGATGTCGACGCAAGTTTTCTGGGATAGTTTACAGCGTTACCCGGAGGTGTGTGCAGTGGTCTTAAAGGAGTTGACAAAAATGGTCCGAGGCCTTTGCGAAAGAGTGGTGGAATTCAGCACGCTGGGGGTAAAAAATCGGATTCATGCGGAACTCCTGCGTTTGGCTAATAAGCACATGCAAGATGAAAATCGCGCGGTAATCTCACCAGCTCCGACGCATGCCGACATCGCCAGCCGCGTCAGTACCACCCGTGAGGCAGTGACACGGGAGATGAGCCACCTGGGGCAGATCGGTGTAATCGAGCGACGCAGTGGCACGCTCGTTGTCTGCGACACCGCCAAGCTGACCCAAATGGTGCAGGAAGTACGCGGCCAGTAGCGCCACGACGCCTATCCTCGGAGTTATCCCCAGCCTCGGCAAAGGGCCATATCGGACAGCTCGGATCCAGATCTTCCAGCGCTCTCTTCGAATTTTTGTGACAAAAGTCACAAATCCCCGCAGTAAGGATGCTTTCTAGACGTGATGGTGATTTATGTCACACCACACACGCCACCGAGAGTCTATATATGTAGGAGTATGAGTGAGAGGAGATCTACGAAAATGCGTGAATACGAACATGAAGCATCCGATGTGGCCAGCCAGGACGTGGGCTGTGCATGGTTAATGGTGGGCGTGGTCCTCTCTGCCATGCTCTTGCTGCCCGTGGTTTTGGAGACTGGCGCCACCTTGACGCTACCCTTCTAAGTAAGAAGGACACGTTTCCAACCGCCCACTATTGCGCCAACCTGGATTCTTGGCTCGTCGAGACCTCGGTGATCTCTGGGTGTAGTCTGCTGGCCCGTTAGAGTTCTTGTGAACGAATCAACATCATTTTTTCGATCTGCATGTCTTTCATCGTGTGCGGTATGCCGCCGACCCCCAGCCCTGATTGGTGCAGGCCGGCGAACGGCATCCAGTCAACCCGGAATGCGGTGTGATCGTTAATCATGATCGCGCTCGCATCTAGTCGTCGGTAGGCACGCAAGGCGGTATCCAGGGTGCGTGTAAACACGGCCGCCTGAAACGCATACGGCAATGCGTTTGCGCGCACGATCGCTTCATCCATATCTTCGTATGAGTAGACGCACACAACGGGTCCAAAAATCTCGAGCGTACTGACCTTGCTATCCACCGGCGGCTCATAAAGTACGGTAGGTGCATAACACGACGACGAGAGTTTTTTCCCACCACACAGCAACTGCGCGCCGGTCGCGACCGCCTCATCCACCCAGGCACCAACCCGTTCGACCTCAGCGTGTCGGATTAACGGGCCAGCCTCAACGTCAGGTAACGTGGGATCGCCGACCTTCACCTTGTTCGCGAGTTCGGCCACGCCCTCAGCAACTTTCCTGGCGATGGATGAATGTGCGAAAACACGTTGTACGGATACGCAGACTTGGCCGGCGTGATAAAAACCGCCTTTTGCCAGTAACGGTAACGCACTGTCGAGATCGGCATCGGCCGCCATGATCACTGGCGCAGCGCCACCGTGCTCCAGGGCGCAACGGGTGCCGGGGGCGAGTTTGGAGCGCAGCATCCAGCCCACTTTGGCACTGCCGATAAAGCTGAAGAAACCCACCCGTGGGTCAGTGACAAGTTGGCTGGCAACATCGAGGTCACTGACAGTTAGGGCTTGGCACCATTCCTCGGGTAGCCCAGCCTCGCGCAGGATCTGCACAAATCGAAAACAGGAAAGCGGCGTATCTTCGGCTGGCTTTACGATTACCGGGCAACCGACTGCTACCGCCGGTCCCACCTGATGAGCGATAAGGTTTAGCGGATGATTAAAGGCGCTGACCGCGACCACCACCCCGATGGGCTCTGTCTGTGTGAATGCCATGCGTCTAAGCGAAGCTGCATTGACATTCATGGGTATCTCGCCCCCACCTTCGGTACGCAGGGTCTCTATGCATATCTTTACGCTGTCGATCGCGCGCGCTGCTTCTACTCGTGAATCGATTAATGGCTTGCCGCCCTCTCTGGCGGCCTCTAGTGCCAGTTCTTCCGCCCGTTCGGCCATCAACGCGACAGTCTTTTCCAAGATGTCGATGCGTTGTGCCGTGGTTAACCAAGTGTCGCGGTTGCGAAAGAGTGCATAGGCGGTACGGAGCGCACTCTCTACTGCATCTTTATCGGCGGTGTCTACGGTAGAGATAAGCGAATCGTCGTAGGGCGCACGCACCTCTAGCGTGCCGGCGTTACTGGTGGCGCCGGGTATCATGAGTGGAAAGTGTTGCGTCATAGGCTGCTACCCTTGCAACATCAAATCGGGCACACAAGCTCGCCCAGCTTTTGCGTGAGCTTCATGTTCTCTTCGTAATCCACTGGGCAATCGATGACCACCACCGTGTTGTCGGCAATAGCCTGCTTGAGCGTTGGCATAAGGTCTTGTGTATGCTCGATGCGATAACCCTTGGCGCCGAAGCTTTCTGCGTATTTGACGAAATCGGGATTATTGAAGTCGATGTGGCTAGGTCGTCCAAAATGTCGCAACTGATGCCATTTGATAAGGCCGTATTGGGAGTCGGTCCAGATCAAAATCACAATGGGGGTACCGATTCTCAGCGCTGTTTCGATTTCCTGTGAGTTCATCATGAAGCCGGCATCACCGGTAACCGCGACAATGGTGCGATCCGGATACACCAGCTTGGCGGCGATGGCCCCGGGTACGGCGATGGCCATGGACGCGAATCCATTAGAGATAATGCAGGTGTTGGGGCGTTCCGCTTGGTACATGCGTGCCATCCACATCTTATGTGCGCCGACATCGGAAATCGCGATGTCTTCGGGTTGTAAGACCTGCCGCAGATCCCACATGATCTTCTGTGGTTTGACCGGGAAGTCATTGTCCTCGGCATGGGCCGCCATCTCGTCGACGATGGTCTGGCGCAGGTTGGAGGACAGATGTTCATTATGGGGTTGCGCCTTAGACGCAATACCATCCAAGGCAGCGCCAATGTCTCCGATGACCCCGGCTTCGACGATGTAGTGTTCGTCGACCTCGGCGGGAGAAGCATCGAT
>CAXMNC010000293.1:0-2647 GCA_964194625.1 Acidiferrobacterales bacterium | reverse complement strand
TGGCTCCAGCACAACTATCTGCTGCGCAAAAGAATCGCCGAAAACACGCGTAATCTCGTGCTGGGTCGCTAGCAGATACTCCTGTCTTAGCAGCGTCCGGTCGCCTTCTGTTTCGGGTGGGGTACCGTTGTTCAGCCGGGTTAGCAACTGCATGGCCTCGGCCGCGAGGTCCTGGTGCTTGCCGGGGTTGAGAAAAACTTGAGTGAACGAGAGCCGGGGTTCTTCCCGGAATTTTTCCGGATGACGCTGCATGAACTGGATCAGTTGCTCGTCATCGGGCACCGTCTGGGCCGACAGGTCTTCGAGTAGAAATTCCAGCTTCTGCCGCATCCGTTGACGTAGCACCGCGTCATCCTGGTCGAGCCCCATGGCCAGGGCCTGGCGATAGTAAACCTCTTCGCGGATATGTCCCTCGATCAGCGCGGCCAGCTCGATATCGGTAGGCCGGCGCATCCGGGTACGCTTGAACCGGGCAACGAGCTGCTCAACCTGGTCGGTGTCGACCAGAATTCGATTCGGCACCGCGCTATCCTCTTCCTGCCTCAGCTCGAATACCGTGAACAGCACGGTGCCGATGAGCAGGAAATGGACCAGCGGCTCTTTCCAGAGAGCCTTCAACCTACTCATCCACGCAACATATAATTACGATTCGGGCGTATACCAGATCGGCGATGTATAGGCGCGTTCCTGGTGAATCAAGTCTACCCCTTTGGGCACCTTGGCTCCCAGGCGAACCTTGTCATACAGCACCCAGCGCGGGGTCGGTATTTCGATCACGCGGGAGTAGTAGAAAGCTTTCTCTTTCGAGTCGAAATCCGGGTCTTTCCAGACGGATAACAACTCGGACGCACCTATAGTATTGGTCCAGTTGGCGGCTTCGAGGTCGACCGTGTTACCGACCGGCGTTTTGCAGCGGCCGTCGTTTCCGATCTTGCGGCCATCAGAGACCGCAACGTCATAGACGCGCTCATGTAGCTCGCCCTTGCCGTCCTGCCAGCCCTTGACGATCTGGATGCGATCGAGGTTCGCGCCGATTGGATCGCGCAAGGCATACACCATGAAGGTCGGTGATTTCCCCTCGGGAGCCCTGGTTAAATCGCTACCCATGGGCACGCCTTTTTCATAACCTCTGAAGGCCGGTAGACGAGTGCGCAGATCATTGTCATCGAATTCCCAGCCGCCGAAAAAACGCACCCGCATGCGGGGACCGGTGGTGGCATAGGTTTCCTTGCGTTTCATTGCATCGAAGATAGCCTTACGCGTGTTCTCTCTCGCCCACACGCCCTGGTAGCCGGAGGCCACCAGCAGGTCACCTGGAATTTCTCCCAGCTCGGACTTGACGAAAGGGTGCGTAACCCGTGTCGCGGATGGCTCAACGCTGACGGATTTTCCGAAAAAGTTTTCTTCTTCGGCCGTCGGCAAAGAGGTGTGGGCGTCGGTGGCGCCGATCATGCCGAACTTGTACGGATTGATCCCGAACTTCTTTTCCAACGCGAGCCCCCGTTTCAACGCTTCGCGGGCGTATTCGCCTTTTAGCATTTCGGGCTTCTTCAGTTCCGTGATGTCGAGATTGCCCACGTCCCAGGTTCCATAGTCCGCAAACTCGTCGTCGGGAGACAGGACGGGATGCGTCTCGCCGTCGCCTTTAATCTGGGTCACTTCGTAGAGCGGTTCCCACCTGGCGCGCAGGCTCACGTATTTTTTATTGACCCTGCCGCCGGCATAAGTTTTTTTGAGCGGAAACATCCAGCCATTGGAAAGGTTACCGTTATGACTGATCGCCAAGGCCTGGCCATTGGTTTTGGTTTCGTAATCTTCCAGCCACTGGTACAGGACCAGCGGGTCGGTCGAGCCCACCGGCGGTTGTGTGGTCAAGGGAATTACCTGGCGCGCCCGGTCGCCATTGTCGCGCAGGATCACGTTGCGGTGCAGGTTGAAACCCTTGGGTACCGAGGTCCATTCGAAACCAATCAGGGCCGTGAACCTGCCCGGTTCGTTGAATTCCTCGGCGGCATCGATGATCTCGTCCCAAAGATTGTTGTAGATGGCAGAGCCAGGCGAGTAGTCATCCAGAAATTGCTCGGGAACAGTCCCCTGCGAAAAATTCGTGATCAGGTCGAACGCCGCTTCGGCCGCGGCCTGACCGCCCTTGGCAAAAGCTTCTGCCCATTCCTTGCCCTTGGGAACGGCCATAATATTGGGCGCCCCTTTCTGGATATCGGCAGCAATACCCATTAAATCGGAGTGATCCGTGATCACCAGCCAGTCGAGCGGCCGGCTAAGTTTTAGCGGTAATCCGGTTGATGATTCTATCTCTTCGCCTCGTGCCAGGCGATAGGCATCTTCGTGGCCCAGGATATTACCGAACAGGCCGGCATCGAGCGACAGGCCGGTATGCAGGTGGGTGTCACCCCAGTATACGTTGCTCGGAAATGAGCGTTGGGCATAGGGTGAGTAAGCCTTGCCGGGATACAAATCGCTCATAAATTCCGGATCCGGGGTACCGGCGTCCGACGCGAACAGGGCCGGAGACGCCAACGACAAACTCAACATTAACAACAAGTTCTTCCATTTCAGAGTCACAGTCATTTTGATTCCCTCGATTACAATATGTTTGCGTGCTTGAACATCACTTCATATTCAATGC
>CAXMNC010000292.1:0-5864 GCA_964194625.1 Acidiferrobacterales bacterium | reverse complement strand
TGCCTTTAGCAAGGAGAGACCATGATAACCTATTACGCTGGACTGGATGTATCTCTTCGATCTGTCGCGATCTGCATCATCGATGATCAGGGTACTGTTTATCCAGAACGGACTGTTCCGTCCGAGGTGACCGATATCGTCGCCTGTCTCGGGGGCTTCGATCATGCGATTGAGGTGGTTGGCTTCGAGGCGGGCACGCTGAGCCCAGTCCACACCGTAGTTCTGAAACTCAGCATCTGGAGCCGGTCAAAGGGGGGCAGGCCATTGGGAAGCTATTCAAGCCATACGCCTACAGGAGCAAGAACTCCTCTGGGCTGAGGCTTGTCGCCAACATGACCATATTTATATCGCGATGCGCCCGCCAGCCCGCGCTCTGTTGATGGGTGGGTTCGCACCAGAAGCGCTCTATCGGACCGCTCAGCGACTCATACTCCGTAAGGCTCTCGAACTGGCGAACCAGACTATCGTTGAACAGCCTTCCGTTGGTCGCAATGAGGTCCCGAGTCCTCTCTATAGCCCGCAATCCGATCGACAGCCCCAGTTCGCGGAAGGCCAGCCTGTAGTTCACAGGACTATTCAACGGATCTCTGCACAGGAAAGCATCCAGGCCGTTCTTCGAAGATCGCAACAGCGTCTCCAGAAGCGCGGGCGCTTCAAGACCGCCTCCGGCGGTCATCTGAGCTACCCGGCACGCATCGAACAATAGTCCACCGATGCCCAGTGGATCGTCCGTGGCAAAGTCTTTTCCTTCGCACATGGCGGCGGCCTCGGCGATCTGATCATCTATATCGAGCAACGCGGCGTCGCCAGGATGCTTTCGCGCGCAATAGCGAAGTTCGTTGTGGGTGACGAATGCATCGAGTGGATCGTGCAGGCCCATCGATGGAACAAGCGGACGCGATAGATCAATGCTCATTTTCCAATACATTCGCGTCGCGCTGCCTGTTACAGGGACATAGGCAAATGCGGCATGAGCGGCCTTCGCCAGTTCTAGCGCCCATAGAATGTACCTAGGTTCCGCCGTTGCCGTTCCAACTCGTGCAAGCGCATGCATCCATTTGGCCAGATAGTGAAAATACTGACCGTCCCGGTCCCATTCCAACCGTTCGTCAAAGGGTTCATCTGCCTTGCGTTCATTAAGGTTTTTGCCGATCCTGAGACCACCCGCCGTCGGGTGTTTTGCCCCCGTTACATCGTCAAGTCCACTTATCCAGCCGGTGCGCGGATCGTCTTCACGGTGCCGTCCGAGGACGGCATGGACCTGATCGACCAGATCCAATGCGAGGCGCTGGTATCTTTCTTCGCCTAATTGGCGGTACAGAGTCAGGAAATTGCATACGGCGAAGGCATCCGTCCAAAGATATCGACGCGGCGACTTCTTTTCATCCGAAAGTCCGGTTTGTTCGGCGAACTCCATCATGATGGCCCGGACTTTGTCTGTTATGGTGATTGGCTCCATTTCATGCGCTTTTTCTGTGTTCGCCTCTTAGGGGATTGCGTGGCTGTTTCCCGCGCCATAGTGCTGGCTGAGTGACGCGATCTCGCCGCCTGAGATGACGGCTTTTTCGCTCTCTCTGAATTGGTTCGATTGCTTGCTGGGGGGTCGGTCTCTCCTATCGAGAATTAGGGCCCTTTGGTGCCGATGAGAGATGAATCACTCAAGGCGAGCCGAGACTTCACTGTGGCCAGACCACTTGGGCAATCCATCGTCCATATCGAAAACCCTGGCTGCGTAGAATATGTGACATGTCGGCTTAAACGTCTCAGGTACTTTGGGCGGTGTCCCAAAGTCGAAGAGCGACGGAAACGCGAGCCACATATTCCTTCCTTCATCAGCGAGGTGTGCGCCGCAATGACTGCAGCTCACTTTGCAGGGCAGGATTCTCCCGGCTTTGTTCAGATTGCCGTTGAAGAATCTCAAGTGATTTATCCCTGCGCTAAATCTGACGTGGTGCTTATGGAATATGGCGGCCCACTGCATCGGCGCACCATGCAGCTTCTGGCACATGATGCAGTGACAGATTTTCGCGTCTACGGGATCGGAGCAGACGTGATATCGAACCGTCCCGCAGTGGCAGCTCGCTTCGTACCTGGCCTCGAAATTCGTATCGTCGGAGAGCGCGAAGAGTTTTTCGAATTCATCCATGGGTCCGTCTCACTGATCGGTCGCGAATTATTCAATATGCGAGTCTGCACTTGGAATGACGAGTGTTCGAGTAGGGTCAAGACCGGCGGTTTTAGGAACCCTGTCCGAACGACCGTTTTCTGATCTGTAAGCGGACCTTGCGCATGGTCCCAGTGAATGACCGTTTCTCGCCGAAAACAGCCGTCCAAGACGACTCGCAACATTGATTCCTGGATAAAGTCACGACAATCGCACGCTGATATCTGCCCCGCTCTGGGCCAATCGGTGGTAGGCTGCCTGAGTGACCGAGCTGTCCCTTAAGCAACGGCAACACTCTCATGCCCTGTGACGTCGAAAGTAGAGTCCCGGGATGTTCTCCGAGGTGACATGGCTGGGCGCGATTATTTTGGGCCTAGGAATACTCGTAATAGCGGTTCCTGCCGTGTGGATGATTGTGCGAGCCGCCCGTAACCGCGCTATCGCTCGTGATCCCAATGGTTCGCGTCATCGCCGTGGTTCGCGCCACCGTCCGTTTTAGAGTATGGCATGGAAATACTATGTTCCTAGACGGCCGAGACTTGCACCCGACCGATTCAATCGTATTTGGGGAGACTCATCTGAAAAATGCAGCCTATCGACGATCTGCAGATCTAGTCGATTACCAGCAAACTCGATCAAGTAACAGTAGCACAATTGACAGACACGCCCGAGGCAGACGTTCGGCCCTTTGCCTGCTAGGGTACGGGTCGAGTCCGGCAACCTGATGATGGCTGCCATGCCTAGGATCATTGCAATCTATCTTGTCCGCTGTGACGCCGCGTCTATCGACAGCCGCGCAGCGGCTATTGCGGTCGAGCAGAGCGTCGAGATGCCGATCTCGGCGATCGACGATTCGCGCGTCCTTGCGGACATCGTCGGTCGTGTCGAGTCGATCGACGACTGCGGCGGCAGCGTCTTCGAGGTGCGCATCGCTCTCGCAACGGCGACGACCGGCCTCGAGCCCGGGCAGCTCATGAACATGCTGTTCGGCAACACCTCAATTCACGATGACGTGGCGCTTGAGGACGTCGTCTTCCCGTCGGAGGTTCTGGCGGCGTTTGGCGGCCCGCACCATGGCTTTGAGGGGCTGCGGCGGCGATCGGGAGCCGAGGGGCGCGCTATGACCTGTTCGGCCCTGAAGCCGCAGGGAATGCCGCCGGAGGCGCTCGCGGATCTCGCGATGCGATTCGCCCGCGGCGGTGTTGACTTCATCAAGGACGACCATGGCCTCGCGGACCAGGCCTACAGCCCCTTCCCCGAGCGGGTCCGCGCCATCGCCCGCGCCGTCGCCGAGGCCAACGCGGAGACAGGTGGGCGCACCCGATACGTACCTAGCCTTTCTGGTCACCTCGATCAGTTGCGGCGCCAGGTCAGCGTCGCGCGCGAGGAAGGCGTCGACACGGTGTTGATCGCACCAATGGTCGTGGGGCTTCCCACATTCCATGCCCTAGTGTGCGAATTCCCCGACATGGCCAACATGGCGCACCCAGCGCTGGCTGGAGTGCAACGCATCGCGCCGCCGCTGCTTCTCGGCAAGCTGTTCAGGCTCTTTGGTGCCGATGCGACCATTTTTCCCAATCACGGTGGCCGCTTCGGCTATTCGACTGAGACCTGCCAGCGGCTCGCCAAGGCCGCACGCGCACCCTGGGGCGGCTTAAAGGCAACCGTTCCGGTGCCGGCCGGTGGTATGACACTGGACCGCGTGACCGAAATGCTTGATTTCTATGGGCAGGACGCGATGCTGCTAATCGGTGGCGGTCTGCTCGCGGCGCGCGAGCGCCTGACCGAGGAAACGGCGGCTTTCGCGCGGCGGGTGGCGCGGTACCCGGACGGATGAGGCGTTGAGAAGATGGTCGAAACCGGACGCGTACTGAGGTTCCTCGAAGGGTTTCGCTGGGAGGGCGTCGAGCAGCACGCCTATAAAGAGGAGGGCAGCGCTCTCTTCGAGGGGATCTCGCGCCAGGTGCTTTTCTCAGCCCCCGAGCTGGCTTCTGAGTTGCGTTTCTTCGACATTGAGCCCGGCGGTTACTCGACACTTGAAAGGCACAAGCACGTCCACGCCGTCATGATTCTGCGCGGCCACGGCGAGTGTCTCGTCGGGCACGAGGTGCGCGCGGTCGCGGCCCACGACCTCGTCACCGTGCCGCCAATGATCTGGCACCAGTTCCGCGCTGCCGCCGATGCCCCACTCGGCTTTCTCTGCATGGTCAACGCCGCGCGCGACAGGCCTCAGCTCCCCTCCGAGGGAGAGTTGCGCGAGCTCGAGTCCAATCCGCAAGTCGCGGCGTTCCTTCGCCGTGTGCCAAGTTTCTGAGCCCCCGTGCCGCCGCGGGCGGCAGCGTGCATCGCCTCTGGCAACCGGACAACCTTGCCGCCTCCTGCAGAGGAGATGCCTCGAACTTCCGCCACTCATCACACGCATGTGACTCCGGACTAGTGGAGTTCGAGCTACGATTCAGCGCGACTGGCCTCAACCGGTGCTCAGCTGGACATCCGGCAGGCACACGACGGCAATCAGCGCCCACATCACTACACGTTCCGATTAGGGAGGAACTACCCCATGAAAATTGTTCTCGGAGCGGTTAGCGCTCTGGTCATGATTACCAGCCTGACATCCGCCGAAGCGGCCGATATCGCGGCGGGCAAGGAAAAGGCCGAAGCCTGTGCCGCATGCCACGGCCGAAATGGCATCAGCGTTAGTGGCGACATTCCGAACCTTGCCAGCCAGAAGGTCGACTATCTGGTCAACCAGCTCAATGCGTTCCGGGACGGCACGCGCAAGAATGCCATCATGAATCCAATTGCTGGTGCACTGAGCGATGCTGACATCGCAGACCTGGCTGTGTTCTGGAACAGCCTCCCAGGCGCCTCGGGCAGCGAACTTTCTGAGCTGCTGCCCGAAATCAACAAGACCCGAGTGCGATTTCCGCAAGATTACCAAGACACCTTCACCTGGTACATGACGATCAACTTCCCCGACCGGAAGCAGGTTCGGAAGTACTTCGCCAACGACGTTGCAGTGCAGGCCGCGCACGCAGGCGAGCCCATACCCCACGGCGCTATGTTTTTCGTAGAGGCATATGAGGCCAAACTCGATGCCGGCGGCGAGCCTGTCGTCGGGCCAGATGGCTTTTTCGTGTCGGAAAAGCTGTCGTTCTACACCGCCATGGAGATGCAGGCAGGCTGGGGTGACGGGATCCCCAACCTCTACCGCAACGGCGACTGGAATTATGCTGTCCTCTCCACCGACGGCCAAGTCAAGCAGGGCGTCAACCAGGCAAAGTGCTTTGCCTGCCACAAGCCACTGGCCGAGGACAGCTACGTATTCTCGCTCGACGCTCTGGCAGAGAAGATAAAGGAGTAAGTGACCGCCTAAATCCAGAGGAATGTGGGTTGCACGCAGCACGGTGCGGGGACTGGAGTGATGTCCGAGATGGGATGTTCAACTGCGGAAGTATTATGCATGTCGGCCCAACGACTGCTTTCTGATCCGGAAGCGGCCATTGCGGTTAGCCCCAACGAACGACCGCTTTTGGCCGAAATGAGACGATCGCGAACGGCTGGAGTCGACCCAAAACGGCCATTCAAGGCCGCCGTCGCGAACGTCCGCTATGGGATCGCAAAGCGGCCGTCCAATGGTTGCGACCAGTTAGGCAGTTGATAGCCAGAAGCGGACATTCGAGCATTCCTGTGCAAGCGT
>CAXMNC010000291.1:0-2238 GCA_964194625.1 Acidiferrobacterales bacterium | reverse complement strand
GCTTCCTGTGGGCGCCGAAGACGGTCAAAATGATTGGAAGAATCTGGGCTACGGCGGCCCCTGCCCGCCTATCGGGCGCCATCGCTACTTTCACAAGCTCTATGCCCTTGACTTGGTGCTGCCGGATCTCGGGGCGCCAACAAAGTCAGAGCTAGAAAGCGCTATGGAGGGCCATGTGCTCGCCCAAGCCGAGCTCGTCGGAACCTATGAGAAGAAGGGCCACTAGGATCACAGAACCTCCTTGGTGAGTTCGATGAATCGAAAAATCCCGAATCGCGGGAGAGGAGGCTGGCGATGAGCTTTGCGATTATCCGTGGGAGCAATGGCCGGCGGCATGAAGTAGATTTCAAGGACGACCCAGTTGCCGTCGACGTGAGCATGAGCGAGTCGGTCGTCCAAATCTCGATTGATGCGATCGAGGACATGGCTCCTTCACACAAGCGTCGCTTCGCGACTGTGGCTTTTCCGCGCGAGCAACTGATGGCCGCCCTTGGCGCACATCTTCGCGAAAGGAAGGATCGCGGTGACCCCGCGCGTCCCCGGCTCGTTCGCTCGGATGAGTAGGGCCTCAAGGGTCAGTGGGCCAGGGTATTTCAGGCGTGAAAGGAGAAGTGGCGACGCAATGATAAAGCGGTTCAAGGGAATTTGGCGTATTGAAGAAATGGAAGTGTGGGACAGGGATTTTGTTAACATGCTCGGTCCCGCCAACATCACATTTGATGATGATGCGCTGGGGAGCTTCGAGTTTGGAGCTGTGGTGGGCTATATTGATTGCCGCTATTCAGAGCGAGACGGAAAGCCTTTCGTCGAGTTTTCGTGGCAAGGGCATAACGACATGGATGATGACTGCGGCAGAGGATGGGGAATGATCGCCGACGATGGCACCTTGCATGGGCGCATTTTCTTCCACCGCTCCGATGACAGCGCATTCACAGCGAAACGCTTTTGATAAGCCGACTAATATTCTTTGTGTCGGATGCTCAAGGGACAACCTACGTCGACGGTATCGTAGGAGAGGATCGTGAAAAGTGTAACAGCAGCTGATTTCGTCGAGCGGGTCGCTCTGACCTTAGCGAAAGTTGACGAGTGCGACTTTGAGAAAGACCCTGAGCGCTACAGACTTCTTGCCCGAGCGGCAATGACTGAATTGCAGAAGCCAACACCCGACATGATTTCGGCTGCCTACGAGGCCGTTAGATTTGATGAAGCTTGGGCGATCAACACCGGCCGCGATTTCAAGAAGGGTGTCAAAGCCATGATTGATGCTGCGCTGCACAGTCCGAATAAAGGGTCAGAGTGAGCGCAAATGAACAATCGCGAGAACCTCGAACTTGATCGTCTCCTGACATGCGACATTCAGGAGTTGCTTGCCGCCATCACCCCGATGCCGGCTGACGATTGCGAGCACTACGCCAGAGCAATTCTTGATCGCATTGACGGACCAACCTTCGAGCAATACCTGATGCGGATTACGGAAACGATGATCCCCGAAGACGGGAGCGGCCCACCGACAGACCCCGACGACTATTATTTCGCCGTTCGGGACTTATTCCCGAACGTCTCCACGGACGACGATGTTCTGGGCAGGCTCGCGGCCTTCGTCATGCGAATGTGTCAGCTGCGGATGGAAGCTCATCCTGGCCCACTAATGTAAACAAGCGAAATAAACCCAGAGGGCTCCGCATTACGTCACGAATTCGTGGGGTGTAGGTGACGGATTTGTGGGGCAAATGTCACCAATATGCAGGTCACGAATATGTGGGCTGCGTGGTGGTTTTGACCTGGTGCCTCGGGCTTGAGAGGCCTGGGTTTCCCTATTTGTTTGCACCTCGGGTGCAGGGGTTTTGGGTGTCGGGATGCGGGTCGGATGGAGGAGGCTTGCAGGTCGGGAACTTAGCGACGAGTCTTTGATGTTTGGTTCACCGTCCGCCGTCAAATCACTGGCGCATGGACGTATCTGGATTTGAGGAACGACATCTCGACGGCGAGAAGCCGAAATCACCCGGGTGGCCGGGATTGGTGCGATTTTCGCGATCTCTCTGAAGCAAATTGGAGTACAATGGCGTAACCAACCTGAAGGGAGGACGCCATGCCGAGTTGGTTAGTTCCTGTCCTCCAGTGGGGCGGTCTTGCCTTAGCCATCGTTTCTGCCGCTGCGCTCATTTACGTCCTCGGTATCATGGAGCCCGCGGCCGAAGGTGAGCAGATCACGGCGCCTGTGACGGTGTACTGGGTTCT
>CAXMNC010000290.1:0-2518 GCA_964194625.1 Acidiferrobacterales bacterium | reverse complement strand
ATTTCGGATATAGCAGTAGTCATCCGCAATAATTTCTCCAAAGCAGACGCTCAGAAATTACAAATGAGGGTCGGCTTCCGACCCAAAAGAGACATTGATCGAAGCTTTTATTAAGAACCTTCTTTCGGGTAACCTGCCGCCTCCCACGCTGAAAAGCCTCCAGCGAAATAATAGACTTTGGTATAGCCCAAGGCGATTGCCTGCGCACCCGAGTTAGCAGATAGATGACAATTCGGGCCATCACAGTAAAAAACGACCTCGTCATTCAGGCCAACAACTTCGGAGAGGCCGTCCCAGACCTGGTGGAAATAAAGATTCGTTGCGCCTGGAATATGACCGCGCCCATAGTGACCGCTTCCACGAGAGTCTATAAAAGCAGTCCCACGATCGTGTAGTGTTTTTGCTTCGGTTGCATCAATCTCGATCGCACCCTCGACGTCGAATGTTCCCGCTGACATGGTGACCAGATCCCGGTAATTTATATCAGGTTTAGCAGTTATTCCCGCAGGTACCCCCACTTTACGCAGACCCTCTCGTAACCTTCCCATAACAGCTTCATTTTTGCTGGACCAGGTGTCCAAGTCGGCTAAGGTAAACGGGCGTTGCTTATCTGTCGGATCGTGATATAAATTGTTGAACGTGGCAATGGCGGGCTTTGCCTCCTGTTCACGCCCTAGATGGCCATAGGCGGCAGCCAGTAAGAGGAAATTCCATTCATCATCCGGATTACGCTTGGTGGCCCTCAGGAAAGTTTCGGCGGCCTCATCGTAGCGCTCCAGGTGAAACTGGGCGTTGCCCAGACGGTAGAGATAATCTGATTGGGGATCGAGCCTTATGGCCTTTTTGATGAAGTCGAGACCCTCGGCGGCCCTGTCAAGTCTGACTAGAAGTCTGCTCATTGCCTCGTAGCCGTTCGGATCGTTGGGATCCAAAGCAATGGCTCGTTCAGCTTCGGTCATGGCCTCGTCCGGGCGCTGGAATACCGTGTGCTGTGAAGACGAAATCCGATGGGCCAGTGGCGTCGGGTTCTTCATCGCCTCTTTCAAGTGTCGGTTTGTCTTCTTGAGGGCATCGTCATAGGACACCCCTGTTCTATCGGCCCATCCATTGGTCCATACACTCCAATAGGTCGCCGCCAGTGCCGTGTGAGCGCGCCCAAAACCTGGATCTAGTTCGATCGCGTTTTCGAGGTATGGAATGGCTTTGGCAATGTCATCGGGCGTGAATAATCGATAATGGCCCCATCCTCGAAGGAACGCATCATAGGCCTCAGGACTATTCGTTTCGACTTGATCTCGCCTGCCTTGTTCCTGGCCGGTAAGGGTGACCGAAAGTGCCGTGACGATTTTTCGAGTGATCTTGTCTCGCATCGAAAACACATCGTCGAGAGATCCGTCGTAGCGTTCTGCCCAGACGTGGCCGCCGGAAATCGCATCGATCAATTGAGCATTGATTCGTACCTGGTTACCCACACGCTGTACGCTGCCTTCCATCACGTAACGCACACCAAGCTCTTCAGCTACCTGTCGAACCTTCACGGCTTTACCTTTGTAAGTGAACACCGAGTTACGAGCGATAATGAACAATTCGGGTAGCTTGGAAAGGTCGGTGATCAAGTCCTCGGTCATGCCATCGACGAAATATTCTTGCTCCGCATCGGCACTCATGTTGGTAAAGGGCAACACGGCGATAGAAGGCTTGTCGGGCAGTGGGAAGGCCATGCGTTCAACTGACGCCGGTTCTTCAATCACTTCCGAAGGCAACAGCCAGTAAACCGTTCCCGCCACCACGGCTACCAAGACAACTACTATGGCAATCTTCAGCCGCCCAGACTTTGTCGATGATACCGGTTTATATTCTTGCGCTGGAGATGGAATCGATTCACCTGGGCTAAGCTCTACTCGGTAAACATGGACAAGATCATCAAATCCCTTAAGTGTTTGCTCTCCCATGTCTTTGAGATCAAAAGGCATGCGTTTAGGTATTGCTTCATGCAGCGCAGCGGTTATGCACAAGCCGCCCGCATCGGCCAATTGCTCGACGCGTTGTGCCAGCACGACTCCCGCACCCGTTACTGTGTTGTCGGCAATCACCACTTCACCGAGAGCTACACCGACGCGTATTGTTGGCTGGAGATCGTCAGGCAATCGTGAATTGTTATAAGCCTGGTCAGCCTGAAAAGCGAGCGCAGCCGCTACAGCATCAGAGGCACGCTCAAATTCAGCCAACAATGCATCGCCGCGCAGCTCGTGTACCAGACCATGGTATTTCTCTATGTTGCGGCTGAAACGCTGGAAAGCATCTTGGATACGCTCGTGGGCAAGTTGTTCATCTTGTTGTACCAGCGCAGTTGAACCTGCAACATCAGCATGCAAGATGACTGCAAGTTTGCCTGATAGCCGGCTCTCTGCCATTGGTAGCCCAAATGGAGATTTGGACTTCAAATACTATCACATACCGAATTTCAATTTGCGGCAGATGGATTTGGGTGAATGTCCGCTTATGGCCGAAGGACGAC
>CAXMNC010000289.1:0-14340 GCA_964194625.1 Acidiferrobacterales bacterium | reverse complement strand
CGTTGGCTACCGAAGATTCTTGCCAACCGGGGAGGTAGTCGGGTGGCGGCGGTGGCGATGTCCAGCCAGGCTTTCTATGTTCAGCGATCACCGTCGTGGTGATGCCCCCCCTGACGTGGAACTTGGCACGCAAGCGCATGTAGCGGGGCTTGGTAGCCGCGACCAGATCGTTCAATATGGCATTGGTCACATCCTCGTGAAAGGCGCCTTCGTCGCGGTAGGACCAAATGTATAGCTTTAGTGATTTGAGCTCGACACAGTCTTTGTCGGGCACGTATTGCAAGTGGAGAGTCGCAAAATCAGGTTGTCCGGTTTTGGGGCAGAGACAAGTAAATTCCGGGATTTCGAGTGTGATTATATAATCACGCTCTGGGTGCGGATTCGCGAATGTCTCTAGCGCTCTGGCGGGCTTGTTAGTCATTTGGTATTCCGTATGATAGTTTGAATTGTAGCGCAATCGCCTCCAAAAAAAGCACAGATCGAGAATCTTGAATGCACCTCAAGAATATAAAGCTTGCTGGGTTCAAATCCTTCGTTGATCCAATAACCATTCCCATTACGGGAAACTTGATCGGTATCGTCGGGCCAAACGGCTGCGGCAAATCCAACATCATCGATGCCATCCGCTGGGTCATGGGAGAGAGTTCGGCCAAGCTTTTGCGCGGTGACTCGATGGCGGATGTCATTTTCAACGGCTCGACGGTTCGAAAGCCGGTTGGCCGCGCTTCTGTAGAGCTCCAGTTTGATAACAGTGATGGTAGCGTTTCCGGGCAGTACGCGGGCTTTGCCGAGCTTTCCATTCGACGCGAAACTTCTCGCGACGGCGGCTCCGATTATTTTATCAATAAGACGCGATGTCGCCGTAAAGATATCACCGACCTTTTTTTGGGCACTGGCCTCGGTCCCCGGGCTTATTCGATTATTGAGCAAGATATGGTCTCACGCATCGTTGAGGCCAAGCCGGAGGAGCTGCGCGCCTTTTTCGAGGAGGCAGCCGGTATATCGAAATACAAGGAACGCCGGCGTGAGACCGAAAGCCGAATCCGGCACACACGCGAGAATCTTTCCCGTGTAGAAGATATCCGCAGTGAGTTAGCGACCCAATTGCGCCGCTTGCGCCGACAGTCCAATGCCGCTAACAGGTATAGAGAAGCGAAGCAGGAAGAACGTCTTGCGCGCACACAGTGGCTTGCTCTGCGTTGGCGTGCGCTCGATGCACAAGTACAAGAGGCGGACCGAGGTATCGCATCGCAGGAAAATGCTTTGGAAAGTGCGATCGCGGATCAACGCGGAATCGAGGCCAAGATCGAAAAGTTTCGAACGGAACAGACCGAAGCCTCTGATCATTTCAACACGGTCCAAGGAGAGTTCTATTCGGTAGGAGCAGAGATTGCCAGTCGCGAGCAGGGGATCCAGCACGTACGCGATACGCACAACCAGCGGGTACGTGAACTCGAACAAGTAAGCCAATCTTGGAATGAATCCAGCCAGCATTTGCGTTCGGATGTGGAAAAACTCAAGAAACTAAACGAAAGTTCGGAGCAAATTGCCCCCAAGCTAGAGAAATATCAGCAGCAAAAAACCAAGGCCGATGAAGTGTTACGAGCGGCTGAGCAGGCCATGGGGGAATGGCAGGCGGACTGGGACACATTTGCCGAGGCAGCCGCGGAGTCGGCGAAAGGGCGAGAGATTCAGCAAGCGCGTGGGCAACACCTCGAAGCACAGATGACCCGTCTGCAAGAGCGGCAAGCCCGTTTGACCCAAGAAGCTGACGAACTGGATGCGGCATTAAAGGGTGTCGATCTTGATACGCTGCAACGAAAGGCGGATGAGTTGGCCCATACGTTTGAGAGCCTGGAGAATCGCTTAGCGGCGAGCGAGACCAGAATGAAGGAAGTCCAGACGCGTGACGCTGAGCTGGCGACGCAGCTCGAGGACCTGCGGGGTGGGCAACACAAGTATGAGGCGCGACTGGTTTCGCTTAGGGAACTACAGGCTGCCGCCGAGGGCAAACATGACGCGGCTCTGAATGAATGGCTTTCAGAACAAGGCCTAGAAAAGGCCCCCCGTTTGGTTGGATCGCTTTCGGTGGAGCCCGGTTGGGAGCGTGCGGTGGAACGCGTATTGGGTGCCAAGCTTGCGGCGGTCTGTGTTGATGGGCTCGAAGACGTGATAGGGCATCTGCAGGATGATGTCCGCATGGGACTGTCGCTGGTCGATCTTAGCGTGAAACCCAATGGTGCCTCCGAGCATGGTCGACCAACCCTACTCGACAAGACGAAGGCAGATGCCGATCTAGGACCTTTGTTGGCTAGCACCTATATCAGCGAAACCTTGAACGAGGCTCTGGAGTTTCGGGCGTCCCTGGCGCCCCATGAGTCCATTATTACGCGGTCTGCGGTTTGGGTCGGCCCTAATTGGCTCAGCCTGGCCGGAGAAGAAGACGCGCGCGCGGGGATGCTTGCACGCGAACGTGAGATCAAACAGTTAGTCGCAGAAGCCGACGCCCAGGCGGAGAGACTCGACAAGGTGGCTAGCGAACGGTCGCAGTTACAACGCGAATACGAGGACCTTGAACGCGGGCGTATGCAATACCGACAACGTATCAATCAACATGTTCAGGAGCGTACTGCCTTTCAACAAGAACATGCGCACGAGCAGGCGCGGGCTACACAACATCAGGCGCGTATTGAGCAAATTGCTCGTGAACAAGAGGAGATTGGCAAAGAGTCAGAACGTGGTAGTACCGATCTAGATGCGTCGAAGGCACTCTTGCGCGAGGCGGAAGGAGAAAGCGGCACGCATGACCAACGTCGTCATGAGTTACTACAGATGCGCGACAGGCTGCGCGCACAATTGGACGACGCACGCAAAGGGGCAAGCGAGACACAAGATGTGTTGCACGTCCTAGAAGTAGAGCGGCAAGGCATGCGAGTTTCTTTGGACTCCACTCATCAAAGCGTTACGCGTCTAGAGAGCCAGCTAAAGCATCTTGCGATGCGACGTGAAGAACTAGAACAAATGGCTGCTAGCAATGAAGATCCAGAAGCTGAGTTGAAAAAGAAGCTTGATGGCTTCTTGGCCAAGAGGTTAGAGGTAGAAGGTCGGTTGCAAGAGGCGCGCAAGGCGATAACCGATCTCGACGCTGTTTTGCGCGAACGGGAACAGGCACGATCACAACAGGAACAGCAAGTACAAGAGTTGCGACAGATCCACGAGGAAGCACGTGTAAGTCGACAAGAGCTGCTGGCGCGACGTGACGGGTTAGGTGAGCAAGTGAGCGAAAGCGGTTTCGAGCTCGCTGAGACCTTGGAGGGTCTCCCCGATGGGGCGACCGAAGACGCATGGCAGGTGCGAATCGACGAGCTGCGCGCAAAAATAGAGCGACTTGGACCTGTTAATCTGGCCGCAGCCGAAGAACACAAAGAGCACTCGGAGCGCAAGCAATATCTCGATAAGCAATCTAATGATCTGTTTGAGGCCCTGACGACGCTTGAAGATGCGATTCGAAAAATGGATCGTGAATCACGAACACGCTTCAAAGAAACATTCGATAAAGTTAATGCCGGTTTCCAGTCGTTCTTTCCACGTTTATTCGGTGGTGGTAGTGCCAGTCTAGAACTTACTGATACCGATCTTTTGAACACCGGCGTAACCGTTATGGCGCGACCGCCAGGGAAACGTAACAGCACTATTCATTTGCTTTCTGGTGGTGAGAAGGCATTAACCGCAGTGGCGCTACTATTTTCTCTGTTCGAACTAAATCCTGCTCCGTTTTGCCTCTTGGATGAGGTAGACGCGCCGCTCGACGATACCAATGTTGAACGCTACTGTGAAACGGTCAAAAAACTATCGGAGAAGACCCAACTCCTCTACGTTACCCACAACAAGATTAGTATGGAGACGGCCAAGGTGCTGGTCGGCGTTACGATGACTGAGCCAGGAGTGTCACGCTTGGTTGCCGTTGATGTAGACGAGGCGCTTGAATTGGCCGCACAATAATGAGTCTGCAGTATGCATTATTGCTCATTGGGATAGTCATCGTCGCCGCCATTGGTATCAGTGGCTACGATAAATCTCGCTTGAGCAGACGCCGATTCGAGCGACGGACACTCGATCGTGAAACGGTATCAGTGCATACACAGGAAACCGCTGCTGCCGAGGTTACGATTAGCGACGCACAGCCGCTGGATATCAACCCGGGACCGCCCACGGACTTGATCAAGCGATCACTGAAATCCGATGGGTTCGTGGCTGAGAGTTCGTTGATACAGGATTCCGAATTACAGCAAGAACTCGAAAGTGCCGAACGCATGGCTTCAGTCCCCGTAAGTGTAGGCCCGCGCGCTGCCGCAACCCTGGCGTCGTTCTCGGGGGTAGAGACGGGTGATCTAGAAGATCTTTTTCCGCCTGGGCAAAAACACGGACCCAACCCCAAAATAGACTTTATCGTTCACCTACCAGGAAGAGGCCCACTATTTCGCAATCAGGCGTTAGGTATCTACAAGCAGAATGAATACGTACTTGAGAAGCCACGACAGTTATACGGATTGCGTTATCTTGCTGGTGATTGGTTTCCACTGGAACGCGATGCCGAGGACTCTCAATACAGTGACTTGGCGTTAGCGATTCAGATGGTCGATGAGCGGGGACCTATAGAAGAATCCGAGCTCGAGACTTTCTTGCAGGTGGTCCTAAAGCTTGCCGATGCCCTCAAACGCCCTACCAGGCTGGTGATGACGGTTGAGCGTGCACTCACGTCCGCACGTGAACTACAGCAATTTGCAGACAAGTATGATGTCCTTGCGAGCGTAATTGTGGCTGCTAACAATGCGGATTTTACCGGTCCCGCGATCAGGGAAGCAGCCGAACATTTTGGCATGCACTTTGGCGCGATGAATATTTTTCACATGAAAAACAACAGTGCCGATGGTTGTCGACATCTCTTTAGTATGGCCAATCTTTACCAACCTGGCTCGTTCGATCTCGATTCCTTGGGCTCATTCGAGACACGAGGCCTAGCTCTGTTTATGACCATTCCATGCGTGCAAGATCCGGCCCGCGTTTTCCGTAAAATGGTTGAGACAGCGCAAGGCTTGTCCCAAATGTTGGGTGGGCGCATGACCGATCAGGATCAACGACCTCTCAACGAGAAGAACCTTGCTGCGATTCAGCGACAAATCGGACAAATTACGTCTGACATAAGCGCCCACGGTATTGTGCCCGGAAGCGAGGCGGCAGTGCGTTTCTTTAATCCATGAGTAATGAATCGTCTCGCGCGCGCGTAAAGGAATTACGCAAGCTTATCAATCATCACAATTACCAGTACCATGTCCTAGACGATCCCGACGTTCCGGATGCCGAGTACGATCGTCTTTTCAAAGAGCTGGTATCGATAGAGGACTCACATCCAGATTTAATTACGCCGGATTCGCCGACGCAACGGGTTGGCGCCACACCACTCGAGGAATTCGCCAAGGTCAAGCATGATGTTCCGATGCTTTCTCTGTCGAATGCTTTTTCAGATCAAGAGATCCAAGATTTCGATCGGCGCGTGCGCGACCGTATAGACGGCGTATCGATCGAATACGTGACGGAACCCAAAATGGACGGTGTTGCCGTAAGCCTACTCTACGAAGATGGCGTTCTAATACGCGGTGCAACGCGTGGTGATGGGCTAACTGGCGAGGACGTTACGCACAATGTGCGTACGATCGGATCTGTGCCACTGAGATTATTGGGGGCAGGTTATCCACGCGCGCTCGAAGTTCGTGGAGAGGTGTACATGACCGCCCAGGGATTTGAAGCGCTGAATGTCCGCCAGCGACAACATGACCGCAAGGTATTTGCGAATCCTCGGAATGCTGCTGCCGGAAGTCTGCGTCAACTGGATCCACGTGTTACGGTTGAACGCCCGCTTGAAATGTTCTTCCACAGCCTTGGTAAGGTCGATGATGGCGAGCTTCCGCAGACGCATTACGATACCTTGATGCGATTTCGCGACTGGGGTCTACGAGTCTGTCCCGAAACCCGCACGGTAAAGGGGTGGCAACAATGCCTAGAATACTACCAAAACTTACTTAACCGCCGTGGGCATCTCGACTATGCGATAGACGGCGTGGTGTATAAGGTCAATGTGATAGAGCAACAACGCGAGCTCGGGTTCATATCACGCGCACCACGCTGGGCGATTGCACATAAGTTTCCGGCCGAGGAAGAGCTGACCAAACTGCTCGATATCTCGGTGCAGGTCGGTCGTACTGGTACATTGACACCAGTGGCGCGGCTCGAGCCTGTGTCGGTTGGCGGTGTAACGGTAACGAATGCGACGTTGCATAACCAGGATGAGGTCGAGCGTAAAGATGTACGTGTTGGCGATACGGTGATTGTGCGTCGTGCTGGCGATGTCATTCCGGAGATCGTCGCGGTTGTGCGCTCGAAACGACCAAAACGTACACGACGGTTTAAGCTACCGAGGAAATGCCCCGTTTGTGGGTCGGATGTGGTTCGTCGTGAAGGTGAAGCCGCCGCCCGCTGCACCGGTGGACTCTTTTGCCCAGCCCAACGCCGGGAAGCCATTAGGCACTTTGCATCGCGGCGGGCGATGGATATCGAAGGCCTCGGTGACAAACTGGTTGAGCAACTTGACGAGCGGGGGTTAGTGCACGACCTTGCAGATCTATACAGGCTTAAATTGGGGGACATTGCTGAACTAGAGCGTATGGGACAAAAATCGGCGGCTAATTTGATCGAGGCCTTGGAGGCAAGCAAAGACACTACCCTTGCGCGCTTTCTCTATGCGTTGGGTATCCGTGACGTAGGTGAAGCGACAGCCCAGACTTTGGCAACTTACTATGGCAGCTTGGCCGGGCTAATGCGGGCCAACCGAGACGATCTCCAGCGAGTGCCGGATGTAGGTCCAGTCGTGGCCGATAATATCTACATGTTCTTCCGCGAGAAACGCAACCAACAGGTCATTAAGAAACTTAAGCCGGTTATAGGCCGGCTCAAACAACCACCACCCAACCCGAACACTAAGCTCGACGATATATTGCCGCTTAGCAACAAGACGTTTGTGTTGACAGGCACGCTGACATCGATGTCTCGCGACAAAGCGAAGGCAGCATTACAAGCGTTGGGTGCTAAGGTCGTGGGCAGCGTGTCAAAGAAGACCGATTACGTAGTGGTTGGCACAGACCCTGGGAGCAAAGCAACCAAGGCCGCCGCACTCGGCGTCGCCACGCTCGACGAAAACCAGTTGCTCGAACTGATCAAATAACACGTAACTGGTGACTGGCGATACTCCGTCACGGCTTACTAATCACTAGTCACGGATCACGAATCAAGGTAAGACTTTACGGAATGGTTTAACGCTAACGTTGCTGTAGGCCCCTGCCCCTACGTAAGGGTCTGCTTGTGCCCAAATCTGGGCTTCTTCCAGCGAATCGAATTCAGCGACGATTAGACTACCCGAGTAACCGGCCTCGCCAGGATCTTCGGCATCGACGGTTGGGTAAGGGCCGGCCAAAAGCAACCTACCTTCATTCTTTAGCTCTTGAAGGCGCGCGACATGTGCAGGCCGGGCGCCGAGGCGTTTATCGAGGCTGTCTTCGACATCTGTAGCATTGATAGCATAATACATCAGCTTTCTCCCTCTTGGGTTTCATCGGCCATGTACTTGGCCATCACCATCGCTTGTACGAGAACGAATAACACGGTGATCCCGAGTAAACCAAAGACTTTGAAGTTTACCCAAAAAGCGAGGCGAGTTTCGGTGTCCTGGTCGAGGCCATAATAGAACGCGACGTACAGATTAAGTGCTCCGAGAAACAAGAAGAAAATTCCCCAGCTGAGATTGAGACGATTCCATATATGTTGAGGAAGTGTGACCTGTGTACCTAACATTCTCTCAAGAACTGTCTTGTTTCCGATAAACTGGCTGGCGAAGAGAATACCAGCAAGGATTACGTAGACGATAGTTGGTTTCCAGCGTATGAAGGTGTCGTCGCGCAGCCACAGGGTCATGCCGCCGAATACCACCAGCACTCCCAGGGTCGTCAGGTGCATGGTCTCGAAACGGCGGGTCCGAAACCAGTGCCATCCCACTTGCAAAAATGTTGCGACGATGGCAGCCGCGGTAGCGATGTAAATATCGTAGAGCTTGAATGCTGCAAAAAACAGCAATAGCGGAAAGAGATCATATAAAAGCTTCATCGACGCCTGTCCTTATCCCATTAGACAAGTTGAACCTAACCCGTGCTGGCGAGGTCGCCCTGCACCCGGGCGAGGAGTATAGGTCAACGAACCGCTGGGCGCATGCAGTGAAGAGATGCTTGTCAGCGGTTAACTATTGACTCCGGCCCGGTCGGCGCGCAAGAATTGTCACGATAACATATGACAACGGGAGAATGGATATGAACCAAGTTACTCAAACTTTGGAGACCGGTCGGGGCTTTCTAGTCCAATTGGGCGAGTTTATGCCCAAGCTGTTGCTTGCCATTGTCATCCTGGTAGCGGGCTGGTTGATCGCTAAATTCCTGCTTTTTGCCGTGATTAAGGGTCTCAAGCTCATCAATTTTAATGTCGTGACGGAAAAGGCCGGCATTGACAAGTTCTTGAAACAGGGGGGAATCAGCAAGACCACGATCGACATCTTGGGAATACTGATCTACTGGCTGGCAATCCTATTCACACTGTTGATTGCTTTTGAAACACTGGGCCTCACTGTTGTCTCCGATCTGTTTACGCAAATCACCTTGTTTGTGCCCAACGTTATTGTCGCTGTGATTATACTTGCCATCGGACTCTATTTCGCACGATTCGTCGGCGACGCGATGGTCGCCTACTCGAAGAACATCGGCCTCGAGGACGCTGAGCTACTTGGGAGAGTGAGTCGATATGGCATCATGGTTTTTGTTATTGTGATCGCGCTCGATCAAGTCGACGTAGCAGATGACATCATCCGCTGGACGTTTTTTATCGTAATCGCGGGAATAGTATTTGCTTTGGCGATAGCGTTCGGTTTGGGTGGCCAGAAGTGGGCGGCGGGCCAGCTTGATAAATTCGTGAAAAAAGAGCGGCAAAAAAAATAGCGGTATAAATCGCGTGGCTCAGTTCTTCCAAATTCATCCAGTAAGCCCCCAGCCGCGTCTGGTCAAGCGCGCGGTCGACATCGTTCGTGGCGGCGGTGTGGTTGTCTACCCTACCGACTCTAGTCATGCGATCGGTTGTCATATCGGGGACCGCGAGGCGATGGAGCGTATCCGCCGTATCAGGGGGCTAGATCATCACCACGACTTTACACTGATGTGTCGAAACCTGTCCGAGGTGGCCGTCTACGCTCGGGTAGGTAACGCAGACTACCGCGTACTACGGGCCAATACACCAGGCCCTTACACCTTTATTCTACCTGCCACGCGCGAGGTTCCCCGCCGGCTACTTAATCCAAGACGCAAGACCATCGGGGTTAGGATCCCGCAGCATCCAATTACCCAGTCCTTACTGGCCCAGCTGGGGGAGCCGCTTATGAGTGTGAGTCTCATCCTCCCAGGCCAGGACCTCGCGCTGAATGATCCACGAGAGATTCGCAGCCGGCTTGAACACGAGGTCGATCTTGTTATCGACGGGGGGTACTGTGGCTGGGAGCCGACGACGGTGGTCGCCCTGTCCAATGGCCTGGCCAGCATCGCACGGCGTGGCAAGGGCGATATCGCACCTTTTTCGCTTGCGGAGTCGGTGGTGTAAGGTCGATGGCCGGATCGAAAGTTCGTTCAAACGCCAATTTATGCGCGATCGCCAGCCTGATATACTGGCCCTAATGCTGCATAAGATCTTGGGGATATTAGTCAACGTACCCCAGCCCGAACTGATAATTGTCTCGATCTTGCCCGTTCTTCTTGCGATCACCGTCCATGAGGCTGCCCATGGGTGGATTGCGAAGTATTTGGGTGATCCGACGGCGGAGCGCCTGGGTCGGGTGACCCTCAATCCTTTCAAACATGTCGATCCGATCGGCACGGTGTTGGTGCCGGCGGCATTGTTGCTGTTGAAGGCGCCCTTTCTATTTGGATGGGCCAAACCGGTGCCGGTCAATTGGGGTAACCTGCGGCGTCCCAAACGAGACATGATATTGGTGGCCGCGGGTGGCCCGGCGGCCAACCTAATCATGGCCACCTTATGGGCGGTGGTGGTCAAGGTTGGAAGCAGTTTGTTGCATTCGGGATCGACCATGGCGACACCGATCATCTATATGGGCCTGGTGGGCATACTTATTAATGTTCTACTCATGGTGTTTAATCTGCTGCCGTTACCACCCTTGGATGGCGGGCGGGTAGCGGTTGGATTGTTGCCAGCTCGCTGGGCCAGGTGGGTGAATCGCTTGGAACCCTTTGGATTTCTAATTTTATTGGTGCTTCTATTTAGTGGGGTACTGTCACGAATTATCACACCACCAATTGAATTGTCGCTCACGTTTGTGGCTCATATCGTAGGCTTGTCATGGCTGCTGTGAGCAACCTCCCGCCGGGTCAACCGGCACGTGTGCTTTCGGGCATGCGTCCGACGGGGCGACTGCATCTTGGGCACTACCATGGCGTACTCAAAAACTGGGTTAGGTTGCAGCATGAGTATGAGTGCTTCTACTTTGTTGCCGACTGGCACGCATTAACGACACACTATGAAGAACCGGATGTGATAAGAGAAAACATCTGGGACATGGTGATTGATTGGTTGGCGGCTGATGTCGACCCACATCACGTCACACTCTTTATCCAGTCTCATGTGCCCCAACACGCCGAACTTCACACGTTGCTATCAATGATTACCCCGTTATCCTGGTTGGAACGAGTTCCAAGTTACAAAGACCAGCAGCTGCAGCTCAAAGATCGGGATCTCTCGACTTTCGGATTTCTGGGTTACCCGCTCTTGCAGAGCGCTGATATCTTGATCTACCGGGCGGGGCTGGTCCCGGTGGGCGAGGATCAGGTCGCGCATGTGGAACTGACACGTGAAATAGCGCGCCGGTTTAATCACTTGTATGGCCGTAAGCCTGGTTACGAGGATCGAGCCAAAGAAGCGGTCAAGAAGCTGGGTAAAAAGACCGGTGCATTGTATCGAGAGTTGCGCACTGGCTATCTTGAAAAGGGTGACCGCACCGCGCTTGAAAAGGCGCGGGCCTTGCTCGAGAAGCAGAAAAACATCTCTATTGGCGACAAGGAACGGCTATATGGCTATCTCGAGGGCGGCGGTAAGATCATCTTGCCGGAGCCGCAGGCGTTGCTGACGCCGTCACCCAAGGTCCCCGGCCTGGACGGCCAGAAGATGTCTAAGTCTTACAATAACATCATTGCGCTGCGGGACGAGCCGGATGAGATTGAACAGAAAATGCGCACGATGCCCACCGACCCAGCCCGAGTTCGACGATCAGATCCGGGTGACCCTGAAAAGTGTCCTGTCTGGCCGTTTCACGAAATCTATTCGGATGACGACACGCGGCGCTGGGTTCAGGAGGGTTGCCGGACCGCGGGCATTGGTTGCATTGAGTGCAAGAAGAAAGTCATCGACGCTGTGATTGCGGAGCTTGAACCGATCCGCAAACGAGCGGCTGACTATTCAAATGACCCCACGCTGGTGAAGAATATCATCGCCGAGGGTTGCGAACGGGCCCAAGACGTGGCTGAGGAGACCTTGACCGACGTACGTCAAGCAATGGGGTTGGGATACAACTGATGAACACACCGGAGCAAGAGGAAACAACGCTGGCAGTGGTTGAGGGAAGGACCGTTACTGAACTACCTCACGACCTGTATATTCCACCGGATGCCCTTGAGGTGTTTTTGGAGACCTTTGAAGGGCCGTTGGATCTGTTGCTATATCTTATTCGCAAGCAGAACATCGATATCCTTGATATCCCTGTAGCCGAAGTCACGCGCCAATACATGGCCTATATAGAGCTAATGCAGTTGACCATATTAGAGCTCGCGGGTGAATATTTGGTGATGGCAGCGGTGCTGGCAGAGATCAAGTCGCGAATGTTGCTGCCGCGGCCTACTGAAGAGCAGGACGAGGAAGACCCAAGGGCTGAGCTCGTGCGACGGCTCCAAGAATATGAGCGTTATCGCAAAGTCGCGGAAGATTTAGACAGCCGCCCGAGAGTAGGGCGTGACGTTCATGTGGTCGTTGTTGATTTTAATGCCAAGCCGGTTCAGCGAGTCGAGCCCAATGTAACCCTGTTGGAGCTGATGGATGCGTTTAAACGGGTGATGCAACGGGCAGAGCACTATCGCCACTACCACGCGCTAAGGGAACGTTTATCGGTTCGGGAACGTATGAGTCAGATCTTGAGCCGCGTCGGTGGTGAGGAGTTTGTTGATTTTGACGATCTGTTTGATGTGAGCGAAGGCAAGATGGGACTTGTCGTAACCTTTCTTGCCATCCTGGAGTTGTTGAAGGAGGCCTTATTAGTTGTTGTACAAGCCGAACTATTTGCCTCGATTCACGTTAAGGCGGCCGCTTGATGTCAGACGTGAATTCGGAACTGAAAAACATCATTGAGGCCGCCCTACTGGCGGCCGGTGAGCCCTTGACGTTCGACCGGATGTTATCGCTATTTCCAGCCGAGTCTCGACCCTCGAGACAAGAGATCGGTGACGCTCTCAAGGCGCTTGAAAAGGACTACGACGGTAAGGGGATAGAACTCAAGCGCACGGAACGCAGTTATCGATTTCAGACCCGCGAAAAGTATGGCGAATGGATTTCGCGTCTTCACCAAGAGCGCCCCCCGCGATACTCGCGTGCGTTACTGGAGACACTTGCGATCATCGCCTATCGACAGCCGGTTACCCGTGGAGACATAGAAGAGATCCGTGGTGTATCTGTTAGCTCTGAACTTTTTCGTACCCTTTTGGTTCGTGAATGGATTCGTCAGGTTGGACATAGGGATGTGCCAGGGCGACCCGGGCTATATGGCACCACGCGCAAGTTTGCCGAGCACTTTAACCTAACCAGTCTCGATGAATTGCCGCCTCTGGCGGAAATGCGAAATCTCGAAGAGATCGGGAAAGAGCTGGGTTTTCGGGTTGTGACGCAATCAGAGTTGCCCATTACTGGCGATATGGGAGATCAGGCCGATTTAATCTCACCGGAAATGGATGCCGCACAAGCCGACGACCAACAGGCACCAAGGGACATTGAATCACCAGAGCCTGCGCATGATCGCACTAGAGTCGGTGAATCGTGATTGGGAATGAGCGAGAAACTTCAGAAAGTATTGGCTCGTGCGGGGGTCGGGTCGCGCCGACAGATGGAGAAATGGATCGAGCAAGGGCGGGTCTCCGTAGATCAGAGGCGTGCCAAGCTCGGTGATAGAGTCGATTCGAGTCAGATCATCCGCGTAGACGGACACGTAGTCGCCGGGCTCAATAACCTCGAGTCTTGCCGCGTATTGCGGTACTACAAACCGGAAGGGGAAATGTGTACCCGCTCCGATCCGGCTGGGCGACCGACGGTCTTCGATCATCTACCGCGCTTGCGTAAGGGACGTTGGGTGGCGGTCGGTCGCTTGGATATCAATACGGTAGGTCTACTGTTGTTTACTACTGACGGTGAGCTTGCGAATCGGCTGATGCATCCTTCGCAGGAAATAGAACGCGAGTACGCGGTTCGCGTACTGGGGCATGTGAGCGATACTATGCTGCGGCGGCTGGCGGCCGGTATTCGTCTTGATGATGGGCCAGCTCGTTTCGATTCTATACGCGATGCCAGTGGCGACGGGGCTAATCATTGGTATCGTGTGACGTTGAGGGAGGGGCGCAAGCGCGAAGTACGCAATCTTTGGCAGGCGGTCGGTATTAAGGTGAGCCGATTGATTCGCGTGCGCTACGGGCCGATACGGTTACCACGCAGTTTGCGGACGGGGAAATGGGACGAACTGAGGGCGCCGGACATTACTGCCTTACGGTCCGCGGCCGGTCTCGAGCCTATGGATAGCAGCCGTAGAAGATCTGTAGGTAGCGGTTCTACTAGATCTCACCGACAGCGCCCGCCTGCCACACTACGTTAGAGACATATCGGAGTCCAATGGGATCGCCGAACTGGCGTGACATCTATGATAGGTTGTTGGCGGCCTACGGACCTTCAGGCTGGTGGCCAGGCGACTCCACATTTGAAATCATGGTCGGCGCCGTATTAACCCAAAATACGGCGTGGGCCAATGTGGAGAAGGCGATTGCTAACTTAAGGATCGCAAATTTGCTATCGCCGCGGGCCATCATCGATACCCGTTCCACGAGACTTGCGAAGTTAATTCGACCTTCCGGCTATTTCAACGTTAAGGCTAAACGT
>CAXMNC010000288.1:0-37812 GCA_964194625.1 Acidiferrobacterales bacterium | reverse complement strand
GCAAGCACTAATCCAGCGATTAAGAGCCGCGGTATACTCCATATGGGCGTTGGATGTACTTTCATACGTTCAATCAGCCTGATTGTAGCGCAAGCCTACTTTCTTTGGACCGTCTAAGACGCCTGGCGCTTTCACTCCCAGCGTCGGGCACCATTGGGAAGGAAGGCTTAAATACTTGGAGGAGACCCGTTCAGGAAAGTTTCACCAACAAACGCGACAACGTTGCCAATTCCTGCTTGGAGAAATGATCGGCAAAACTTTCTTTAATCGCCCTTGCGTAGGTTGGCCACATTTTTTTCAACATTCTCTTTCCATCCGCGATAATTACCACATAGGCGCCACGTTGGTCCTCTGGACAGGCGTCACGCCTAACCAGACCGTTTTTCTCCAACCGATCGACTAGGCGCGACAGGTTGAACTTGCTGAGCAATATCTTTTCGCCGATCTCAAACTGCCGTAGGCGCCTGTCTGGGTGCTGGTAAATCTCGGATAATACGTCATACCACGCGAGTGGCGGTAGCCCCTTGTCTTTCAGTTCGCCCTCCACTTCCTCCAATAAGACCCTCTGCGCGCTTAATAACCGCGCCCACGCCGTGATTGCGACTTGGTCGATCTCCCCGCTCATCCTCGCAACATATCAAATATTAGTTGCAATTGCAACCACTATATGTTTCAATAATATCTGGTTGCATCTGCAACTTCTTTTAGCCATACATATCAAAGGATATTTAACATGGTCAAAACCATTACTCGTAACGAAATCAAGCAACGCCTCGACAACAACGACCCTATGATTTTGGTTGAGGCGTTGCCGCGGAAATACTACCGCCATGCCCATTTGCCGGGAGCCAGGCATTTACCTCACGATCAAGTCCATGAGCTGGCACCTGAGGTATTGCCAAACAAGGATGACTTTATCGTCGTCTATTGCGCCAACACGCCGTGCAAAAATTCGACGGAAGCGTCTCATACTCTTGTGAAACTCGGCTATAGCAACGTCGCTGAATATGCCGAGGGCCAACAGGATTGGACCGACGCCGGGCTTACGACGGAATCTGGGCGATGGTGAGGCGTTGTTCCGCCCGCGTGGCGGAACACCGGTACTAATTTTAAGGCCTAAAAATAGTCTTGATTCAGCGATCTCAGACGCGACTTCTTGTATCACGCCACAATAGTCTTGTTGGCAGGTTTGCCGAGAACTTTAAGGAATAGCGGGGAATGCCTTTTAGAACACCAGCAAATGGTGTCGCTCCACGATTGGATCAACACCGTGTGACTTCGTGACATCCGTACCTTGCCATATGGGCGGTGTACGCATGTTTATTGAGATGCTCGACGAGTTACCTCTACCCGCCGAGCATCTCAATTGCTGCTCTACTTCTTCCTCTTTGCTGCCTTCTTGCGGGCCCGTGCTGATTTCGCTTTCATGGCCTTAATCTCTCTGCCAACCTTCGCCTTAACCCGTTTGGCGTCTTTCGCCACCCTGGCCGTGAGTCTCTTGGCCTCTTTCTTAGCTCTCATTATGATTTTCTTGGCCATGGCCTCGGCTCTTTTCTGCGCCGGTGATTTTGCAGCTTTTCTTCGCTTCTTTGCCATTACGTACTCCTTCGCATTGCGGTTAGAGGCTAAACAAAAAAAGGGGCTGAGCCCCCAGGTACTACTACCAACAAAAAAGACAGTCATAGACTGTCTTATCACTTACTCTAGTAGACACGAACATTTTCTCGAGAAACGCTTTTCTGCAGTTTCTTGCTGGTTTTCATCTCCGTCAACCAGTTTCACGCAAGATTAGCGTGAATTTTAATAACATTATCGTAAATAGTAAACGTTTCTTTTTTGTAGAGTGTTGTCGCGTCTTCTCCTTCCGTGGACTAACAGATATATCTTAGTGCGAGCGATTCGCAAATTTCCCTGCCGAAACTCTCACAGCTGCCAAGAAAGACGATTCTACTCTCCAGATAAAATCTGAGGTCAAACTGAAAAGGGAGCGCGCCCGCTCCGCCTTCTGTATCATGAGCGTCTTCAACATGCCTGTGGATAACTTAGGAAATAAAGTCACACGACCGATTTCAGTTTGGTGTTATCTGTGGGTGATTAGCTGTGTTTGTTTGATACCGCCGCTTAGTGCCTCTGCTACTCAAGATATAACGGAAGCCAAGGTTAAAGCAGCGGGTTGTTTCATCCCAACTCCGAAGGGAATCGTATTGGGAGTCCACACAGTGTTTCGCGACATACGTATGCCCTTTGGGTCCCGCAAATCAGGCGAAACGGCTCGGCAGACGGCAGCGCGCGAAACCCTTGAAGAAACAGGGCTCGATGTCACTGTGGGTGTGCTATTGCGAACGTTCGAGGACAATACAGCCCTTCTCTTTCGCTGTACGCCGAAAGCATCCATAGAAAACTATTCACGGTTGCGCCCTCTCGATGCACTCGAGGTGTCTGAAGTCATCGTTATGAATCCAACCACGATGCTAAATCATGATGGACGCAAGATCAGAAACGCTTGGCGGTTTCCCAAAGATAGGACCTTACTTATAGAGTTGTTCGAGGAATACAAGAATAGAGAAAAGGAGTAACCAACTAACCGCACAACATGCGCCTTACGCACTCGCGGAAATATCCTTAAGTTGGCAACGTCCGCCAGGGCATTCAGACCAACTTCGATCCACCGGAATCGATGAAGGTCGCGGTCGAGACATTGGTTATGAACCGCTCTACAGGTTGCCAGATCTCTTGCCCGCTAGACAGCGAGGTGGCCTATGTCAGTAATAATACCAACCAATAGCGCATTATCATCGGCTAGAACTAAGGCTTCGAACCTCACCACGGGCTACTATAATAACGTAAATGGTAACGCTATCTGGAGAATTTAGGCGATGAAGGCTGCAATTCGAATGCTATCGTGTGTTTTTATCCTTTTGCTTAGCGCGTGTTCCGGTGAAAACGAAGTGACAGATAATCATGTGTTCAAAGCACAAACCGACGCGTTGGAGAAGGCCAGAGAGGTCGAACAAATGTTACAAAATGCTGATGCCAAAAAACGCCTGGAATTAGAGCGCCAAACCGAGTAGACAGCCTCCAATTCCCTCCCCATTGATTGGGGAGGCGACCTACAGGGCAAAGATTGTTCCCAACAACCCTTCGCATTTCCACCATCTCGGCAATTGCTCCTTGCATTGCTCTAACTTCCGACTTCCTTGTCGGTCGCCTGGAGGTCAGATGGAGGACGACTGCAGGGATGCAGGAAGGTACGACTCCAGGGAAGGAGGAGGTAGAGTTGCGCCAGGAGCAGCAACCGAGAGCAACGCAGGGAACGGTTGCCGAGGTAGAACCGCATCGGGCGACCTGCAGGGACGCAGGAAGGTACGACTCCAGGGAAGGAGGAGGTAGAGTTGCGCCAGGAGCAGCAACCGAGAGCAACGCATGGAGCACGACTACACGGACGTAGGAGTTAGAGTCGCGCAGCGACCGAGTTGCCGGAACAGCGGTCGAGGAATAGTTGCCGGTTAGGGAGGGGAAAATAGAAAAAGCCCCCAACGGGGGCTTTCTCAACGTCCATGTGAATGCGCTCCTTATTTGACCGTAATATTCTGCAATGAATCTCCCAGCTGCTTTCCCTTAGCATCCTTACTTTCAAGCTTAAACCGCAACCGCAAGTCGTTAATCGAATCTGCATTTCGCAGTGCTTCGTCGTACGAAATCTTGCCTTTTTCATGCAGATTGAACAGTGACTGGTCGAATGTCTGCATACCCGCCTCGGTGGACTTGGCCATCAGCTCCTTGATGCCACTAATCTCACCCTCCAGAATGAGATCAGCGATCAGTGGCGAGTTGATCATTACTTCAACCGCTGGTATCCGTCCCTTACCGTCCTTAAGCGGGATTAGGCGTTGCGAAATCACGGCCTTTAGGTTTAACGACAAGTCCATCAGCAGCTGATCGCGCCGATCGGCTGCAAAGAAGTTAATGATGCGATCGAGCGCCTGGTTGGCGTTGTTCGCATGCAGTGTCGACAAGCACAAGTGACCGGTTTCAGAGAATGCAATACCATAATCCATGGTCTCGCGCGCTCGGATCTCGCCGATTAGTATAACGTCGGGGGCTTGGCGCAGCGTATTCTTTAGCGCCGTCTCAAACGATTCTGTATCGACACCAACTTCGCGTTGCGTAATGATGCAGTTTTTATGCTCGTGTACGTATTCGATCGGATCTTCAATCGACACGATATGACCGTAACTGTATTCGTTGCGATAGCCGATCATTGCCGCCAACGAGGTCGATTTACCTGAGCTGGTGGCGCCGACGAAGATCACCAGTCCACGCTTGGTGAGCGCGATCTCCTGCAATACCTTAGGTAGATTGAGCTCATCGAATTGGGGAATACGGGTTTCGATGGTGCGCAACACCATACCCACGCGTTGCTGTTGCATGAAGACGTTTACACGAAAGCGGCCAATACCCTGGGGGGCAATAGCGAAGTTACACTCGTTGGTAGCTTCGAACTGGCGCCGCTGCTCTTCGTTCATGATGCCATAGGCGAACGCGCGTGATTGGTCTGGCAGTAGTGGTTGCTTGGTGACCGGCATGACTTTACCGTCGACCTTGATACTAGGCGCGACGCCGGACGTAATGAAGAGGTCGGACGCCGATTTTTGTTTCATCAATTTCAGCAGATCGCTAAAGACCATTTTAACGCTTCGCCCCGAAGGCCGCTGCGCCACCAGGACCGGCAGCAGCAGCTGCCATGGCGCTAGTAGTGAACTGTTCCTTATTTTGCGCCCTGTGGCGTGCCTCCTCCATGGCTACCTGGCGATTGCGGACAAGCTCTTGCAAGCATTGGTCAAGAGTCTGCATACCTTCACCCCGACTCGTTTGAATCACCGAATACATCTGTGCGACCTTGTTCTCACGGATTAGGTTCCGGATAGCGGGCACGCCGATCATGATCTCATGCGCGGCTACACGACCACCGCCTATCTTCTTCAACAGTGTCTGCGATACCACCGCTCGCAGTGACTCCGACAACATGGCGCGGACCATGTCCTTCTCAGCCGCCGGGAACACATCGACCACACGATCAATGGTCTTGGCGGCAGAGCTCGTGTGCAGCGTGCCAAACACCAAGTGGCCGGTTTCCGCCGCGGTGAGGGCAAGACGTATAGTCTCGAGGTCGCGCATTTCACCGACCAGAATGACGTCCGGGTCTTCGCGTAGGGCCGAGCGCAGCGCTTCGTTAAATCCGTGCGTATCGCGGCCAACTTCACGTTGGTTAATCAGGCAATTCTTACTGGTGTGCACAAACTCGATCGGATCCTCGATCGTCAGAATGTGCTCGTGTCTATCCTCGTTGATGTAATCAACCATCGCTGCCAGTGTCGTCGATTTGCCGGAGCCAGTAGGCCCGGTTACCAACACAATGCCGCGTGGCACATTACAGATATCTTTAAGTACGGCCGGGGCGTTGAGTTGCTCCAGCGTCAATACCTTGGTCGGGATGGTTCGGAATACCGCACCAGGTCCACGCAGCTGATTGAACGCATTGACACGAAAGCGGGCAATCTTAGGCAGCTCGAAGGAGAAATCGGTTTCGTAGAACTCCTCGAAATCCTTCTGCTGCTTGTCGTTCATGATATCGTAGATCATGTTGTGGACCGTGCGATCATCGAGCGGATCAACATTGATACGCTTGATTTCACCATCCACACGAATCAGGGGTGGCAACCCTGCCGACAAATGCAGGTCGGAGGCATTGTGTTTATGCGCGAACGCTAGTAGTTCAGCGATATCCATAAGATCTCCTGAAATACGATTCTCAGGCCGCGGGGTGACGTTTTGTGCCTGAAACTTAGGGCCTTAAGCGTCTAACGTAACTTTTAGTATAACCGCCGACGAAAGACAAACAAGTCAATTTGGGCGTTTCTGCGCCCCAGAAATGGCCCGGCCGATATCACTGAGCCCTTTTAGCGGAGCCAGTAGCACTTTAAACTGGTGCCTGCGGCCGGCTAGGCCGAGGTGAGGCAAGCATGGATCAAGCGATGATCGGGTTTATCGGCGCCGGCAACATGGGCCGCAGCCTGGCTGGCGGCCTGCTCAAAAGCGGCTGGGACCGGCAAAAACTCGTGCTCGCCGATTCCAGTCCTGAGCAACGCCAAGTGGTGGGAAATCTGCTCGGGCTGACGGTGTACGCCAACAATAACGAAGTCGCCGATCGCGCCGATGTGCTCGTGCTAGCCACCAAACCGCAGCAAATGCGGGCGGTGTGTAAGGGCTTGGCACCGGCGGTTCAGAGGCGAAAACCACTCATTGTGTCGATCGCCGCCGGTATGCGTATCAATAATATTGAAGATTGGTTGGGCGGTAATCTGCCAATCGTGCGGGTGATGCCCAACACCCCGGCCCTGGTCAATTCGGGTGCGTCGGGGTTGTTCGCCAACCCGCGGGCCTCTGACAGGCAGCGTGAATTGGCCGAATCGATCCTGCGTACGGTAGGCGTAACCATCTGGCTTTCTAGCGAGGACCAATTGGACGCAGTCACCGGCGTATCGGGTAGCGGCCCGGCCTACTTTTTCCTGGCGATGGAGGCCTTAGAGCAGGCGGCGGTGGAGCAAGGGCTGGATGCGGCTACTGCGAGACTGCTGGCGGTAGAGACCGCGTTTGGTGCTGCCAAGATGGCGCTTGAGAGCGGTACAGATCCGGCCGAGCTGCGGCGCAATGTCACCTCGCCGGGTGGCACTACCGAGCGCGCCATTACCGAATTTCAAGACGGTGGATTCGAGCGCCTGTTCAAGCAAGCGGTAGCAGCGGCGACTGCGCGTTCACGCGAACTTGCCGACATGCTGGGAGGAGAATAGCCGTGGGCGCAAACCCGATTAGCCAGGCCCTGGTGTTTCTGATCGATATGCTACTGGGGCTCTATATTCTGGCCGTTCTATTACGGTTCTTGTTTCAGGTGGTACGGGCTGATTTCTACAACTCGTTCTCGCAGGCATTAGTAATCATTACCAACCCAACGTTAACGCCGCTACGACGCATGATCCCGGCACTTTACGGAATTGATGTGGCCGCCATTGTGTTGTTGCTAATTCTACAGTGCCTAAAGAATTTCATAATCTGGCTCATACAAGGCGTCCAACCAAAGGTTATGGGGCTAGTGGTGGTATCGGCGGCCGATTTACTTCAACTCACGCTTTGGGTGTTTATTATCGCTATATTTATCCGCGTGATATTGAGTTGGGTGTCTCCGTACGCATCGCGTCAACACCCCGCGGTCGGTCTACTGAATAATCTGACCGATCCCCTGATGCGACCGGCTCGACGGATGATTCCACCCATGGGTGGGCTCGACCTCTCTCCCATTGTCGTCTTTATATTATTGTATCTAACGATAATAGTGCTCGTTAAGCCGCTGTTGCGGTTTGGCTACGGGCTACTATAGGTCATTCGTCATTACATGCCGTGGTGTCGCTGGCAAGATCGGGATTTAATCCTACAAGCACAGATCCAACCGCGCGCGCGTCGCGACGAATTCGCTGACATTGTGGGCGATCGTCTAAAGATCCGGATCACCGCGTCGCCAGTAGATGGTCGTGCCAATGCCCACCTGATTGCCTTCTTGGCAAAACAGTTCGGCGTTGCCAAAAGCGCGGTAACGTTGTTACAGGGCGAGAGAGGAAAAACCAAAGCGATTCGCGTACAGTCGCCCAAAAAAATACCGTCGGGCCTCACTATTACACAACCTAATTGATTCAATTGTGTCGCCTCCGGCGACCGTCATTTTGACCGGGGCGCCGGCGCCGTTAGTTCATCGTCGCCAAAGGCGGCCCAAAAGACTCGGGCATCACTCCAATACTGCTTCCGCTTCTATCTCAACGAGTAGATCCGGACTGGCAAGTCCGGCCACAACAATATACGTTGCGGCTGGCGCATGACCTTCCAGCATTCGATCCCGCATTTCTCGGTAACTATCGGTGACGTCGGGTCGAGTGACGTAAACAGTAGTTTTGACTAGATCCCTCTTTGTCATGCCGATGTCTTCTAAAACGGCAAAAAGATTGAGCCAGCATCGTTCCATTTGCGCGTCGAAACCGCCGCCGAGCGTGCCGTCAGGATTGATGCCGACCTGACCAGAGATAACTAGACGTCTTGCGTCCGCCCTAATCGCGACACCGTGGCTGTAATGTGAAGCTGGCGGAGCAATAGTCTTAGGATTCAGTAGTTTCATTCGGTGATTCTCCAGAGGGTCAATTTAGGTACGCGCCTCACCTGAAAAGACGACCAAGACGCTTACCATACCACTTTGAGATTACGGCAGAATGTCATTAATCAAACGCCCTCGCATAGCTCACCAAGTTGGTCTGCGTGGGACGGAGTTCTCCGAATGTCGCTGAGCTCCATCGTCGATCTCAAGCCATCGAAGTCGCTTTGACTCCCATGCGTGATGCTCCGGTTTGAATTGCTCGGGCTTATCCAATGTTCCCAGGAGAAAATACGTCGTTTTAGGAAGACGAGCATCTCGATACCACAATGACGTTCCACATGCTTGGCAAAAAGCCCGCTCAATGCCAGCAGAAGACTTGTAGATCCTGGGCTCCCCTTTTAATAATTCGATCCGCTCATCTTCAAAACCGACAAATATGATCAAAGCAGCACCGCTCGCCTTTCTGCACGAATCACAATGACAATACGAACACCAAATGTGGGCGCCTTGGAATCGATATGCGACACTCCCACACATACAGCTCCCGGTGTTCGTGCCATTGGCCATTGTTAGCGAGCCTCTGCTTCCTTCGTGTCATCGACATTCATTCGCCGCATCAAATATAACACGAGCAATATTGTCGGGATGCCGGTAGCCGACGCGTAGATGAAGAAATTTACGTATCCATAGCCATCAACGATCAAACCGGAAAAGCCAGATATGAACTTTGGCATCAGCGTCATCAGTGAGCTGAACAACGCATACTGCGTGGCGGTATAGGCGGTGTTTGTGAGTCGCGATAGATAAGCGATGAATGCCGATCCCGCCAGACCGCCTGAAAAGTTGTCGGCGCTGATCACCCAGATTAACCCCTCCAGGCTCTTGCCAATAGTCGCGAGCTGCGCGAACAATAGATTAGTGCATACCACGAGGATTGCCGCCAGCAACAGAATACGCATCACGCCAAAACGGGTGACCAGCATGCCGCCGGCCACCGCACCGATGATTGTCAAAATAACGCCATAAAGCTTGGCGACGTTGGCGATCTCGGTCTTTGAGAATCCGAGGTCGATGTAGAACGGATATGCCATATTGGCGAGCACGATATCGCTGATCCGATAGATGCCGATGAATAACAAAATCAACAATGCCCACGATCCGTTACGTTGAAAGAACTCGGTGAACGGACAAATCACTGCGCCGATGAACCAGGCAATGGGAATTCGTAAGGCCGATGGCACATGTGCCGCCCCTTCCAAATAGTCCACCACGCGTTGCTCGCTCATGACCGTGTTTCGGTTTATCGCCCTCTCAGGTTCACTGATGATCAGCACCGTTATGACGCCGACCAACATACTGGCGGCCATGACAAAATAGCTCGCGGTCCAAGACAGATACTCCGCAAGATACAATGCGCCCGCGCCTCCGACTAACGCAGCGGCAATACGCCAGCCAGTTTGATACATACCCGCCATGGCGCCCTGAAGTTCACCCGGAACGGCCTCGATGCGATACGCATCAATGGCCACGTCCTGTGTTGCCGATGAAAACGCCACAAGCAACGCGAAAAGTGCCATGGCGACAATATCCCGAGTTGGGTCAATCGACGCCATGCCCAAGAGACCGCCTGCAATCCCTACCTGTGCTAACAACATCCACCCACGCCGCTGTCCTAACCGTCGGGTGAGCATTAGCAATGGGGCACGGTCTACTACCGGCGCCCAGAAGACCTTGATGGAATAGGTAATGCCGATCCAAGCGAAAAAACCAATGGTGGTTCGCTCGACGCCCACATCCCGCAACCAGGTCGATAAAGTGGTAAACACCAAAGGAAACGGCAGGCCCGCGGAGAAGCCGAGAAACAACATCGCTATGATCCGCGGGTGGCGATAGACCGCGATGGCGTCCCGCCAACTGGTTAGTGTTTGAAAGGCCATTGAGTGTGACTATAGCGAATAATCGTAGTCGATGATCAGCGGAGCGTGGTCGGAGAAGCGCTTTCGTTTATAAATAGATTGAGCACGTGCGGTTTGGGCGATTCCCGGTGTAGCGACGTGATAATCAATGCGCCAGCCGACGTTCTTGGCCCACGCCTGCCCGCGGTTTGACCACCATGTATATTGATCGGGTTCCTGGTTCAAGGTTCGGAATACATCAACAAAACCCAGTTCGCCGAACAGCACATCCATCCAAGTGCGTTCCTCTGGCAAAAACCCCGAGTTCTTTCTGTTGCCGCGCCAATTCTTGAGATCAATTTCCTTGTGGGCAATGTTCCAATCACCGCACAGTATGTAATCGCGCCCATCGGCCTGCATGGCCTTCAGAAACAGTGTGAAACGATCCATGCAACGGTACTTCACAGCCTGGCGTTCGTCACCACTTGTGCCCGACGGCAGATAAATAGAGGCCACGGTGAGATCACCAAAATCCGTCTGTATGTAACGTCCTTCCACATCTATGTCGGGCCAGCCTGTCCCCATACGCACGCGGTCAGGCTGTCGTCGGCAGTACAACCCAACCCCGCTATAGCCCTTCTTCTCGGCCTCATGGAAATAGCCATGAAAACCTTTGGGTGCGAGTATTTGCGAGGTGAATTGTTCTACTTGGCCTTTGAGCTCCTGCAGACAAACGATGTCCGCATCCTGTCGGGCAAGCCACGGATAGAAACCCTTTTTGGCAGCCGAACGAATACCGTTGAGGTTTATTGTAATAACGCGCATGCTGTTACGTTCCAATATGATGAAGTTGTGGAACGGTCGAAAGGATATTGCTGTCGTCCGTTATGGCCACTAATACAAACTTCTCGAACAAGATAAACGTTGTGCTGGCGCTACTCTTGCCGGTGTATATTCTATTTCATACCCTCGTGTTACCTAGATCTGTCGCGCTAAAAGCGACGACGGATGAAGGATTCATATCGATACTCACACTCGGTTTCATAGCAGGCACGCTGGCTATAATAATATATATGCTGGCCACGGGCGATAGAACACACAAGAAAGCGGTTACTATCGCGATAGTATATGTCGTGCTTATCTATTTTCTCCGCGAAGCTTATTTTCACAGATTGTTTACGCCAGAGCACATAACTCGTGGAGCATTCTATGCCGGTAAAGACGTGCCATTACTACACAAGTTAATCGCTGCGACGTTACTCATCCTGTTTCTCATTTCCTTTCTATATATCGTGGTCAAGTACTTCTCGTTCACCCTGAGACAAGCGCTTAAATTGGAACCGTGAGCCGTCTCGCTAATGATTTGGGTGACAACGCTGTTTGCGTCACAGTTGTGCGACCGATTGAGCATAAAGATCCGGGACGCGGACGGGTGCTTGAGGAATCTCTCGAACTTTGGGCAGCTATTTACGTGTTCGTGACTGCGTTTGCATGGCAGCGACTATGGAAGAACAATATCGCACAGCGGTCGGACTAGAGTCGCATTAGTATCTTGAATCTTGTATCTTGGCCACAATGAAGGACTACCGGCGCGAATTCCTCGATTTCGCAGTTGCGGTTGGAGCCATTCGTTTCGGTGAGTTCGTGCTCAAATCGGGCCGCGTAAGCCCTTATTTTTTCAATGCTGGCGCGTTTAATTCCGGATCAGACCTGGCGCGACTCGGCCAGTTTTATGCGCGCGCTGCCGTCGACACAGGACTCGCCTTTGACATGGTGTTTGGTCCGGCCTACAAGGGCATCCCGCTAGCGGTGACCACCGCCATTGCGCTCGCCAATGATCACGATCTCGATGTTGGCTGCGCATTCAATCGAAAAGAAGCCAAAGATCACGCCGAGGGCGGTGTCGTGGTCGGGTCACCAGTGCGCGGGCGCGTACTCATCATCGACGATGTGATTACTGCGGGTCTGTCGGTGACTCAGTCGATTGAGATCATCGAACAGGCCCAGGCGCAACCGGCGGGCATATTAATTGCCTTAGATAGGCAGGAGCGCGGCACGGATGGGGCTTCGGCGGTACAGTCGGTTGAGTCGCATTACGGGATAACGGTAACCAGCATTGTGGACCTAGACGCGCTGCTGGAGTACCTTGGACAAGGCCACGCGGATCCGAGCCACCGGGCGGCGATTGTCAGCTACCGACGGAGCTACGGCGTCTGACGCTGCGGGCCCGTTGGGATCGCTAGCAGGCCCGGCCGGCGAGCCCCGGTTGACTAGGCGGCCGAAATGCCTATCTTTAAAAAGGGTCCTGCCACACAACGTGCCAACCTATATGTGAATCAGACTATGAAGAAAATACCGATGTTACTTGCAGTTATAGCTGCTCTAGGACTCGCCGTCCCAACGTTCACGGTGGAAGCGGCAAAAATCAAGAAGTGCAAAGACGCAGAAGGAAAGTGGCACTACGGCGACCAGGCGGCCGACGAATGTGAGCGGGCCAACATCATCGAGCTCTCTACTCAGGGGATAACAACCAAAGTGATACGCCCCCCCGCCACGGAAGAGGAACTAGCGGCCCGCGAACACGAAAAAGCCGAGATGGAAGAGGCGAAGAAACGTGCGGCTGAACAGGCCAAGATCGATCGTCAGTTACTAGCCACCTACGGCCACGAAGATGACATCATCTTTATCCGTGATCGTAAGTTGGTGCAGATCGAATCCACCATCGAGGCCGCAACCGCGACCCTAAAGCCACTGCGCGCGGCCCTGGTGAGAATGGAACAGGAGGCGGCCGCTGCCAAAGAGGGCGGTCAAGCGACCAAGGACCTACAAGCCCAGATTATTAAGACTAAACAACAGATCGCCCGTCACGAGACGGCAATGACCGCCAAGCGTAAAGAACAAGAGGTGATTCGGGCTCGGGCCGACGCCGACCTCAAGCGTTACCGCGAGCTCAAACGCAAATCGCTCACCGACGTTAGCGGCGGATAGATGGTCTGCGGGTCGATTCCCGCTTGAGACCAGCCGAGCAATCCATAACAGCGTCATGGCGTCACTGGCGGCGCCTAATCCCCTACGAACAGTCTGGGATTGTACGCTTCCACAAGAATAAATGGATCTTATATCGCACCCCACTAATACTAATTAGTTTTATGGCTCACGAGACGATAAAGTGTCGCGCCTGGGCCTTACTATAATACTTGCTCTTCCGCCCCGGATCAGCCGACCAGAGAACGAAAACCTATGTCGACACTGGTGAGTCCACACGGCGCCAACCAACTGCAACCACGCCTGCTAAGCGGCGCGACTCATGAATCGGAGCGACAACACGCCCAGTCCCTACCCCGTGTGCGCCTAAGTTCCCGAGAAGTCGGCGACCTCATCATGCTAGGTATCGGCGGTTTCACCCCTCTCCAGGGGTTCATGAATCGGGCCGACTGGGAGGGTGTTTGTGACGACATGGCGACGGCCAACGGCCTGTTCTGGCCGATCCCGATAACCCTATCGACGGATGAAACTACCGCCGGCGGCATTACCGAGGGAAGAGATGTCGCACTGGTTGATGCCGATAGTGGTGAAATCATGGCGACCATGCGGGTCGACGAAAAATACACGATCGATAAGGCCCACGAGTGTGCGAGCGTCTATAAAACCACCCATACCGAACACCCTGGTGTACAGATGGTAATGGCCCAAGGGCCGATCAACCTGGCGGGACCGGTAAAGGTATTGTCGCAAGGCGAGTTTCCCCACAAGTATCCCAAGCTGTTTCTGACACCAGCGCAAACGCGTAAATTGTTCGAGACCAAGGGTTGGCAAACTGTGGCCGCGTTCCAGACCCGCAATCCCATGCATCGATCACACGAATATCTTGCCAAAGTTGCGATCGAGACCTGTGATGGTGTTCTTATTCATTCACTGTTGGGAAAACTCAAACCCGGCGACATCCCGGCCGAGATACGGGCGCAGGCGATTGATACACTGATCGAGCACTACTTCCTGCACGACACGGTAGTCCAAGCCGGCTATCCACTGGACATGCGCTACGCCGGGCCACGTGAGGCACTGCTACATGCATTGTTTCGGCAGAATTATGGTTGCTCTCATTTAATCGTTGGTCGCGATCACGCCGGTGTCGGCGATTACTACGGTCCCTTCGATGCGCATCACATCTTCGACGAGATCCCGGGTGATGCACTCGAGATTAAGCCGTTAAAGATTGACTGGACATTTTGGTGCGACAAGTGCGACGGCATGGCATCCATGCGCACATGCCCGCATTCGGCCGAAGACAGGCTATTACTGTCGGGCACAAAATTGCGAAAGGCGTTATCAGAGGGGGCACAAGTACCGACGCATTTCAGTCGTCCGGAGGTGTTGGTGATTCTGCGCGAATACTACGCACGCTTGAAAGATGAAGAGAGAGTGGAGGTGAAACTGGCCGGCCACTCCGCGAAGTGAACAAATCCGATAACTTGAGCAAATTGTGAAAACTATGGGAGGCATGTAATGCCCACATACGTTCGTACCGACAAATGCGATGGCTGTAAAGGCCAAGACAAGACCGCGTGTATGTATATCTGTCCACACGACCTTAATGACACTAGATAAGGACGGCTCTGCCACCGGCCATGCAATGAAGGCCTAAAGTGCCACATGCGACATGTCCAATTCCGCGAGGAAACGCGGTATCCGGGCTACTACTACCGTACCGATTTCCCGGAAATCGACGATGACAACTGGAAAGTACTTCGTGAACTCGACATACGATCGCGACACCGGCGCGTGGAGCTTTAGGAAGGTCCCTTACAAACAATTGATCAAAGACTAGCCGTAAAAAAACACAGTATCCGTAGGGCTATTGCCGATTCAATGGGCAAATGTAGTATAAGTTTTTGATATTTATAAATATTTAGGATATGTCGTGAACCACAGATAGGCTCCCGGGGGGAGTCACAGGGATGGACTTTTTCAGCGTCCTGCTGGATGATCGACATTAAGGGTTGTGGAGGAGAAACGCTCGTGCGGGCCGACCCTAGGTGAGCCTAGTAATCGTAGCCTCGACTTTTTTCACCTCTGCAGCTATGACGTAGATGGGCTGTGCGAATTTTTGAAGAGCCCCGGTTTTAGCGAGACCTATGACATTGATGAGCCGTTCATGCGGCAACTGCTTGACAATGAGGTCACACTCATGACATTCGGCTTTCGTATCCTTAAGCAAGTACTATTCGGCGAAGCCACGATACCGCTCAAACCCGATGCACTGGAAAAGCGCATGGCGGTTCGTCACCGGGCTGTACAGCCTGGGACCATCGCAGAGCAACCGATTTCGTAATAATAACGATATAGTGGTTAGAGGCTTTATCATCCCCCGCTAGCGGGGGTTTTTTTTGCCCGCAGTTGACATAGTGTAAAAACTACACTATCCTACACCCACTTAGTGTATAAGTTACACTATCTGAATATGTCCTATTGCTACGATCATCCACGACCAGCCGTCGCCACCGATATCGTCCTTTTCAGCATACGGGAAGGCCGGTTGATGCTGCTGCTCGTAAAACGGGCACACGAGCCGTTTGCCGGTGCGTGGGCGTTACCGGGTGGCTTCGCTGGCATCGATGAGAACCTGGAGACCAGTGCACTGCGTGAGCTCGAGGAAGAAACCGGGGTGACCGGTGTTTACCTGGAACAATTGCACACGTCCGGTGAGCCCGATCGTGATCCACGTGGCCGCGTGATCTCGGTGGCTTACTATGCGCTCACGCCCTCCGACCGCTTGTATATTCACGCCGCCAGCGATGCTAAGGCGGTTGCCTGGTTTGCGCTTGAAGACCTACCGCCGGTGGCATTCGACCATGAAAAGATCGTCAACATGGCGCATCGACGATTGGTGGCGAAGTTGGACTACTCCACCATCGCCTTTCAATTCATGCCAGAGATGTTCACCTTGAGTGAGCTGCAGGCGGTCTATCAGATCATCCTGGGCGAAGAGTTAGACAAACGCAATTTTCGCAAGGGCGTGCTGGCGATGTCGTGTCTCGAGCGCACCAGCGAGCGGCGCCGAAACGGCAATCACCGACCGGCACAGCTCTATCGGCTCAAGTCTCCGGGCAGAGTCGAATTTACCAAATAGCAAGGACAGGTGAGCGAGGTACTGATGGGCAAGATCTTATCCACTACCGTTGCTGAGAAAATGCAGAATCGTGTCGTCGTAGATGCGTCAATCCACGATGTGGCTGTGCCGCGATCCGATGAGCTCGTGCGCGAGATCAAGCACATGCTGACCGAGCAGGATGCGGTGCTCGTTGCCCACTACTACACGGCACCGGAGCTGCAAGACCTGGCAGATGAAACTGGTGGTGCTGTGTCCGACTCGCTGGAGATGGCCCGTTTTGGTCACGAGCACCCGGCCAAAACTGTGCTCTTTGCCGGCGTACGGTTCATGGGCGAAACCGCAAAGATCCTCAATCCCGAGAAACGCGTGCTCATGCCAGATCTAGAAGCGACCTGCTCACTCGATCTCGGTTGTCCGATCGACGAATTCAGCCAATTTTGTGATGCCCATCCGGATCGCACCGTGGTTGTCTACGCCAATACCAGCGCCGCCGTGAAGGCACGTGCCGATTGGGTGGTCACCTCATCTATCGGTGCCGATATCGTCAGGCATCTCGCTGAACGCGGAGAGAAAATACTTTGGGCCCCGGACAAATATCTAGGCGACTATATCCAAAAAACGACGGGGGCCGACATGGTGTTGTGGAAAGGCGCCTGTATCGTACACGAAGAATTTAAAGCTGAGGTATTGCAGGGTTTGAGGGCCAAACACCCGGAGGCAGCGGTGTTGGTGCATCCGGAATCGCCGGCCGGCGTCATTGAGCAAGCCGACGTCGTCGGCTCAACCACTGCGCTAATCAAGGCCGCCCAAACGCTCGACGCCGAGATATTTATCGTCGCGACCGATAAGGGCATCTTTCACAAGATGCGACAAGCGGCGCCAAGCAAAAAGTTTCTCGAGGCACCCACGGCCGGGGTCGGTGCCACCTGCGAGAGCTGTGCGCATTGCCGCTGGATGGCGATGAACGATCTGCAGAAACTGTACAACACGCTCAAGCGTGGTGGTAATGAAATCTTCATCGACGATTCTATACGGCAACGGGCCATGATACCGATAAAGCGCCTTTTGGACTTCGCGCGTGAGCGAGACGCCCAGGTGTTGGGTCAAGGCAACGCCTAGATATCCGCGCAAACCCCGACGATAAATAAAGCACGACTCGTTCGTGTGCCGCAATGCCAAGTAGGGACGCCGAAAACGGTCTGCGCTACTTCGCGGTCGACTATTTTGCCGCCCGCGATCGTTTCAGCCAACTCGCCGCGCGACAGGCGGCATGGGCACGGCGCTGCCCAATCCAAGCCCCATCGATCGGGGGTAAAGAACTAACGATCGACGCCGCCTACTTCGGCGCGCCATCGCCGGCACGATTGATAATCATTTCTTCGGGCATACACGGGGCTGAGGGCTTCGCTGGCAGCGCTTTGCAACAACAGTTAGTTACTGACCTAAGAGCGATGCCGCCGCTTCCCAGCAGCTGTGGGCTACTACTGATTCATGCGATCAATCCCTACGGCTTTGCGCATCTGCGTCGTGTGAATGAGAACAACGTCGACCTCAATCGAAATTGTCTCGCCCGGTTTCCGGGGCCCGCCAATTTAGCTTATGGAACGTTCGATCCGCTATTGAATCCGACGTCGCCGCCTGGTCGGGATCTATTTAAAGCAAAACTGGCATGGACAGGTATCCGACACGGTATGCGCGCGGGTAAACGGGCTATCGCCAGCGGTCAGTATGCGTTCGCAAAGGGCCTGTTCTATGGTGGCACCGAGCGCCAGGAATCTATCACCATTTTTGAACAATTGCTGCGGCGCGCGTCGGCCGAAACCACAAAACAAGTGCTACATATCGACTTACATACGGGCCTGGGACGCTACGGTCATTACAAACTATTGACCGATCTTCCTGAAGAATCCCATGAACTTCAACAACTGCAGAAGTGGTTCGGCGCTGACAAAGTCACCACGAGTCAGACCAAAAAAACGTCCACGTATCCGGCGTTTGGTGACATCGGTGAATTAACTCAGGCTGTGTTCAATCATTGCCGCGTATATCCGGCGACACTAGAGTTCGGCATTTACTCACTATGGTATACGCTGGCCGTGTTGCGGGCGGAAAATCGATTACACTACTACGGCACGGTCGACTCAGCGGCCGGCCGCAAGATTAAAGCTGACTGTCAAGAGACGTTTTGTCCGGCCGATCCTAAGTGGCGATTGGCGATACTCGAGAGAGGCGGGAAACTACTGCGACAGGCAATTGACTACGGCTTCAATCGCGCTTAAGAACGAGCGTTGCAAGACTGCTCTTTGTTCTTCCACATGTCGCAGTCGAAATCATAAAGCTTGTACTGATTGCTGATTCCCTCTTTGCGGGCTGATTCAAGCATCGCGCGATCGTCAGCGGTTAAGTTCTGTTGTTTCTCCAGGAGCATTGGATAGACCCGATCATGGTAGTCCGCGTCGGGCTTGACGGTGACCGTGACACGGGCTGTCCGGCCTTTAGCCACTGGCAATACAAGGTCCACCGACTCATCCGGGAACAAGCGAGTATCAAATATCTCCCGCCAACCGTCTTGCGGGCTCCAAGTACTCTCCCAACCGATCACGTGTGTAGCGCTCTTCGCTTTACCGCCGTCACTCGTAACCATACTAATCACTATTCGCGGCGTGCCGTAAGTGGGCAGCGCATGCCCAGCCCCAACATTGGATGCACGCACATGTACGCCATCGGCCTTACGCGTAGCAAGCACCTGCAAACCCTGGCGGGTCATAGCTGGATCATGAATGCCTTTGAATTCGTGCTGACCATCAGGCAAGTGACAACCCTGACAAGTCTTGCCCTCTCGACTGTAGCGCGATGCAAGCCATTGATTGTAAGTGTCCTCAATCAGCTTGCCGTTATTTCTTGGGCCATCAGCAGGGAATTGGTGACACTTCGCACAAAAGCGTGAATTGTTGAACATCGACCAACCCTTCACCGTGCCATGCGGGGTGTTGGCCACATCGCGTGGCCCGAAGCGAAGATGCCCGCGCACGTGACAGCTGGCGCAGTCGATACCATCCAACATGACATATCCCTGCGGTCCTTCTCTTTGAAACACTTGCCACTGTTCGCTCCGCGGCACATGGCAGGCCAGGCAACTAGCCCGAGTTTGAGGAGAGGTACTCATGAGCTGACCCGCCAAACCCTTAGACATGGCGCTAGCATGAATTGAATCCCGCCATTGCCGATATTGCTCTTGGTGACAAAGGCCGCAAGATTTGGCCGATAGGTCGTGGGTCAATGAATGATAATCCGCCGGCACCTGACCTTGCAGGGGAATTGGCAGTTGCCAGTATTCAAATGCCCATACTGGCCCCGTCACGGACAAGCAAAGTACAAATATGCACAGCCGGCTAGACACTGGGTTCGCAGCTAAGCCTCAAGCCGACGCAAAACCAGGCACGCGTTGGTACCACCAAAACCGAAGCTGTTCGACATAACCGTATTTAAGCGAACGTTATCTCGACGTTCACGTACGATCGGCATGCCATTGGCGGCCGGATCGAGGTTCGCGATATTCGCAGACGCAGCGATGAAATCGTGCTCCATCATCAATAAGCTATAAATCGCCTCGTTAACCCCAGCTGCACCCAACGCGTGACCGGTAACCGACTTAGTCGCGCTGATGGGTGGAAGTTCATTCTCGAATACGGTTTTGATGGCCTCTAGCTCGCGAACATCACCGACTGGCGTACTCGTGCCGTGCGCGTTGATGTAGTCTATCGGGCCATCTACTGTCGCACAGGCCTGACGCATACACCTTACCGCGCCCTCGCCCGAGGGCTGTACCATGTCGAATCCATCTGATGTAGCGCCATAGCCAGCGAGCTCTGCGTACATTTTCGCACCACGGGCCCGCGCGTGTTCGAGCTCTTCAAGTACCAATATGCCACCGCCACCCGAAATCACGAAACCATCGCGATCGACATCATAGGGGCGCGACGCTAGCTGCGGTGTTTCGTTATATTTTGACGACAACGCCCCCATGGCATCGAAAAGCAAGGTCATTGTCCAATGCACTTCCTCACCACCACCGGCGAATACAATGTCTTGTTTCCCGACTTGGATCAGTTCGGCAGCGTTACCGATACAGTGGGCACTGGTAGAGCAGGCCGAGCTAATCGAATATCCGACACCCTTTATTTGAAATGCCGTTCCCAGGCAAGCCGCATTGGTACTGCACATTGTGCGAGGAACCATATATGGACCGACTCGGCGCAATCCCTTGGCACGCAAGAGATCAGTAGACCTCAACAAGTTTTCAGTCGATCCGCCCCCGGAGCCGACAATCAAACCGGTACGTGGGTTAGAGATATCATCCTGCTCAAGCCCAGAATCTTTAATCGCTTCTTGCATCGCGACATAGTTGAATGCCGCACTATCTCCCATGAACCGCCGGACCTTGCGGTCGATCAGTTCATCAACGTTCAGTCGAATCGAACCATGAACGTTCGTACGAAACCCGAGATCAACGTACTCCTGATGAAATTCAATGCCAGACCGATTTGCTCGCAACGAGTCGAGCGTTTCTTTTTTGTCATTGCCGATGCTAGAGACAATGCCGATGCCGGTTACTACTGCGCGCCTCATGACCTGCCCTCTTCAGAAATCCTCAGTAGATGTGAAAAGTCCCACCCGCAAAGCTTTGGCTGTATAGATTATACGACCATCTACCTCTACTTCAGCGTCAGCTACTCCCATGGATAACCTACGCATGATTACACGTGTCATATCAACACGATATCGCACTAGCTTGTTGGCCGGTGTCACTTGCCCTCTAAACGTGACCTCGCCCACACCAAGCGCACGACCACGCCCTAGTCCACCCAACCAGCTCAAAAAAAATCCCACCAGTTGCCATAGCGCATCTGCACCCAAACAACCGGGCATAACTGGATCGCCTTGAAAGTGGCATTCGAAAAACCACAACTCTGGCATCACATCCAGCTCGGCGATAATCTGTCCCTTACCGCGGGCACCGCCATCCTCGGTGATACTAACGATGCGATCAAACATGAGCATTGGTGGCAACGGTAGCTGGGCGTTACCTGGACCAAACAATTCGCCACGCCCACACTGAAGCAATTCCTCCCGAACAAATGCGTTTTTTCTTTGCAAATGCCTTCCTTTGTTTTTAATCAGCTTTAAGCCGTACCGCGGCAAGTGTAACGCTGCCTCGGGTAGCCGTCGAGGCCATCCCAAGATTTCTACATACAGACATGCGCGGACCGCAGAAATTTGAGATAATGCGAATAGTTATAGGTCCGTTACTCATGATTGGCGCAATCACAAAATACTTCAATAAGCGAATCGCTTCGGCTACAGAGTCCGGCGATACCACTAAACACCGTCTGCAGGTAGCGACGGCGGCGATGCTCATCGAGATGGCGCGAGCCGATTTCGCTGTCCATCCTGAAGAGATCGAACAAGTAACACAGGCCGTCCAGACCACTTTCGGATTGTCACAGACCGACGCAGAAGAGCTCATTCGACTTGCCGAAGAAGAAGCCAAACAAGCAACCGACTATTATCAATTTACCTCTTTAATAAACAAGGGCTTTAGCCAAGAAGAAAAGATTCAGGTCGTCGAGCTGATGTGGCAGGTTGCCTACGCCGACGGTCATATGGACAAGTACGAAGACCATCTGGTGCGTAAGCTCGCTAATCTGATGCATGTTTCCCACAAGGACTTCATAGTCGCGAAACATCGCGCCCGCGCGTCACAAGAAGACTAATCTGAGAGGGAGGACGCGCGATCAGTGGGCGTTTGAACGTGTCGACAGGTATGCTCTCTAGCTGTCGATTCGAGAGCGGTCCCGTAAGCCCAGAGCAGCAGGCCTCAGCGTGCGTAGCTTAACAGAAAAGTTGGATGTTGCATCATCGTGTGAGCGACACCAACCAAATGAAGAATCAGTGTGTCTACTGAACAGGCCAACCATGCGGGCACAGTGTTCGGACGTTAGGACGAACCCTGATCTATTGGTTCATTTGGCAATTTCCTTATCACCACAAACCAATAAGTCCCACCAACCAAGGTGCCGAATAGGCCGCTAAACGGCGACAACAGAAAACTTTCAAGACCCTGCGATCCGAAAGCGACATCGTAAAGAACCAGTAATGCCATCCCCAATACAAAACCGCAGATTATGTTTTTTACTAACGCATCTATCTTCAATGCTTTAGTAAGCAACCAACGCAATACTAGAATAATCATAGATACCAAAAACGGGACGGGAAAATACAATATGTGCAACTCTATTGTATAGATCAAACCTTTTTCGAATCCCGAGGCCAATACTAAAAAAACCGAAAACAGCGCGGCCGCTATAAAGGATGTCGATGACATTCCTTTGAACGTCTGCATGTTCACGCTATAACTCCTCTACAGCGCCGGCTCGTCACGACTCTGTTAAACTGATCTCTTCGCTCACATTGGCTTGCCAATAATAGCCGCTGGATGCATCAGCAACCTGTTCATTCAGCGGGCGGCGCGTACAACATAAGAGCCCGACATGAAATCATAACCGAGTCCGCGCGCCATTTCATGCCAAGGCTTCGCGGTCTCTGGGCGAATAATCTCCATGTTCTGGTAACCTATTGCGCCAAGCGTGGTCGTGACCTCGTTAGGCCTTAGACTAACGGCCGGCGGCTCACCGAGACTACTGGTAACGCTCGCCATCCTCTGATCGGCTTCACTTTCATGCGGCGATCTTTCAGTGTCTTGATCGTACAGATCGAAAATAACTATGCTGCCCGTTGAAATTTTGCGAGATAGTGTTTCGAACGTATCAACAATCGCCCGTCTCGTTAGAAAATAGGTACAGTTCAACCAGGTGACTATGGTTCGTCTGTCCTCACGAAAACTACTCGCGTCCAGCACGATGCCTAAATCTGAAGTCTCGAAGTCGACCGGCAGGAACTCCGTGCCATGGCGGGGTACCAGACCGTACTCGGCCATCTGTTGTCTCTTGTGCCGTTGTGTGGCCGGGTGGTCAATCTCAAATATTTGTAGATCCCCGCTATATTCTGCGAATTGCAGGCACGTACTATCCAGGCCGGCGCCCAGCACCACCAATTGTGACGCACCGTCGGCTAGGGCGGACTCAATCCACTCCTGCGCGCACCGATAGGTAACCAACACGGTGCCGCTAAATCTAATGGCCCTACACATGGCGCCTTCGCGCTCGGCAGGGTCCGGGATGGATTCTATGCGCTCGCGATCCGCTTCCGAAACTAGCATGAGTCCGAGCTGCCGAGCCCGCTCACGCTCCGGGCTGCCCAAAAGCAACCCTGCGTAGGCATCAGCAAAAATCAGTGGTTTATCGTTCTCGTAGTGCTGGGCACGTAGCGAGGCGACACCAATAGCAGTTTCGCTGAATTGACCTTCGTTCATTCTTCGCTGAGGTGTTGTCGTCGAGCGATTTTAAGTTCATGAATACCTGCGTATAGCGGAATAGTCAACAGTAACAGCGCCGTGTACACCAGCGCGCTCCAACCACCTTGTTTGTAAGCAAAGCCCGCCCAGGTGATTCCGAGCCACGCACCGACATAGTAAAAGAGCACATACAGGGCGTTTGCACGCCCATGTCCGCTAGAAAGTTTGCGGTTAAGGGAACCCACTGCGGCGGCATGGATCGTGAAAAAACCCGCGCAGATCCCAATAAGGCCGAGCACAACTGCCACGATGGTTGGTAACAAGATAAGCACCAAGGAAATACCCAATACAACAGCGCCGCCAACTATCGTGTATCCGTTTCCGAAGCGATTACTGATTCGGCCGGCCGCAGGCCCCATAAAGATGCCGACGATATAAACGAGGTAAACCAGCGTCACCAACTCTGTCGGGAACTCGAAAGGCGGTGCACCGAGCCTATATGGCAAGTAGTTGAAAACGGGCGAGAAAATCGACTGGCTGGCAGCCGCACATAAGAAGATGAGCAACAACTCCCAACGCGTAAGTAGCTCGAAAAAACCCATTGAGTCGTGTTGTCGTCGAGGATGGACCGGCGTTCTCGGCAACTCCCTCACGGCGATCAACGTCGCAATGAGAACCAATATCGACGCCGACACAAAGGCGTAACGCCAATTCAATGGCGGATGGATCCAGCCACCCAGCAAGCGACTACCCATGCCACCAAGCACCGTGGCCGATACGTAAGTGCCCATGACCACATTCAACCGCGCCAGTGGAAGCGTTTTCGCCAAATACGCGACGAGACAGGTGGTCATCGCGGGAATGAAAAGGCCCTGAAGAAAACGCGCACCAATGAGCACCCAAACGTTGCTGGCTAAAGCGCAAATCAAACCACCAATGGCCAAGACGATTCCACCGGTCAGGATGATGGGATGGATAGGCAACCTGTCTGCCAGAGCGCCTGATGGTAAGTTAGATAGCGCGATCCCAAGCAATACGGCAGAGACAGTGAAAGAAGCGATCACCGTGTCTACCGCGAATTCAACCTGCAGTACTGGTAACACCGGCTGGGTGATATAGATATTCGTAAACGAGATCGACACCAACAAAAAAACAATAAACTGAAGTCGAAAATGGGAGGGTTCAGTCACGCCTGCTTATCTTCAGCGAGAGACACTACGATGGGTCGACGCGTATATGTGCCCACTCTCCGTTGGGCGGTGACACGCGCACTTAGTCCGGATAACTCTCTGCACGACCTTTCGGATAGCGTTTTTCCCAGTTTTGACCGTCGACCGGGTTAATCTCCATGTTTTCGATTGTCGCTGGATCCAGGCATCGTGCATTGACGTTGTACCCATCCGGATGTGAACGTGGTATGTAGAACGACTTGATACCGCATCGAGCGCAAAACAAGTGTTTCGCAACACCAGTGTTGAACGTGTATGTAAGCAAATGCTCTTCGCCGCAAAGAAGTTTAAAGCGCTCCTTGCGGACGATAAGACCAAGGTACCCGGACTTAGAACAGATGGAACAATTGCATTGGTTGACCTTGATTCTTGAGGGCGCCAAGACTTCGTACTTAATCAGCCCACAATGACATCCGCCCCGGTGCGTAACCATTGCCTCTACCCACCGACCTCCGCTCTATGGGCATCGACCATTTCCGCCATACTATTAAAGCGAAAATCATAGGCAGGCATTTCGCCTGGATCCGCGGTCGCACCAAAGCCCTCTTGTCCATGCCGACGGTAGATCCAGCAAGACTTTAGCCCGTGACGATTGGCCGGCGCATGATCATGAAACAGACTTTCTGCCGTATGTAAGATGTCTGACTTCTCAACCCCCAGCCCTCTGAGCTTGGTCAACATATACTCGAAGTTGGCGTCAGCCGGTTTATAGCTACCGATATCTTCAGCCGTATAGATGGCATCGAACTCAACCCCAAGTCTGCTATTACTTGCTGAGAAACTCTGATTGTCGACATTCGATAGAACTACGAGCTTGTAATGCTGTTTCAGATACCGTAGCGCATCCACAGAATCAGGGAATGCAGGCCAATCTTTTATCGACTGACCATACCGTGCGCACTCATCCCAGCTAACACTGACGTCCCATTCTTCTGCCATGCGTCGGTAAACAATCGCCAATAATTCTTGATAGCGTTTGGCCGGTGTCTGTCGTTGCTGGCTCGACTCATGACGCGAATGGGCCTTGAGAATTTCATTGCGTGTCAATTCACGCTCAACTTTATCCATCAGTGGCGTCAGCGCTGCTATCATGCCGCTTTCCCAATCGATGAGGGTACCGTAGCAGTCGAACGTCAACGCTTTGAAGTCGGTAAGTTTCATATCGTCCGGTTATCTGCTCTGGTGGCACGCACGCGTACTGCATACTGCGGCGTTGTTAGGCCATTATCAACGTAGATGCGGCAAAGATTGCGCTTCAGCCCTATAGACCTCATACGACCTCCCTCTGGCATCGATGGCTTTGCAGTAATACTCTATCTCTTTCCTTTCTTGCGAACTTTCGGTTTTGCGCGAGATGCCGCCTCAAGCGCTCTACGACCCCAAAGTGCGGCCTCCTCTGGATCATCGAAAATTTCATCAGGCGCCAAATAATACGACATCTTTACAACCTTGCTCCCTTTGTCATACTCGAATTGATCCAAAGACCTCGATACGAAATGTCCTGCTGTCACTTCGTCAGCTTTGAGATACAAGGTGTCGTCGGCAACTAAACCGAACATTATGCCATCGTGAAAAACGCCGTAGCCCCCGAACATTTTACGGGCGTGAATAGAACCAAACTGCTCGAAGACTTCCTTTAGGTATTCGACGAATTCACTCACTTGATTTATTTCCGACAACCTGCCGTCCAAATTAGGCGCCGGGCTAACCGACGATCCGCAAGGCAAAGTAAGGCACTAAATTAAAGAAAAAGATGAGCATCTTGAACATGGCCATACCCGCATAATGAATGGCGTCAAATCTCTTTCTTGTCAAACGAAACCATTTGCTATGAACCCGATATGTCCAATCGTGGGCCAGCAGGACAAACAGGAACCACCATACCAACAGCCCCAGATTGATCACTGCACACCAGCCCAGCATATTTCGAAGTAGCTCCAATGTCATGGCTTATACCTCCTCATCGTCGTCACGCACGCCGTTACTTGCTGAGGACCACGTGCTTGGTCATTCTCTCGGTAGTCGCCTGCAAAATGATGCGGCGGTGAGTATGGATAATAGCCCAACTACAGCGGCGGCAAATGCAAGCCAGATCACCCAATCATATCCGCCTTTTTCCCACACCAGGGCGGCAATCGTGGGCGCCGCCGCCGTGGCAGTGAGAAATGGTATTGCCAACATGCCGGCGATTACCCCGAAGTCCTCGCGACCCAGGAACTCGGCGATGACAACCGGGCGCATAATGCTAGTCACACCGTAACCGGCGCCCTGAAACAACACAAACGTGACGAGCAGCACTGGCGTGGTGCCAGCCCCCAACAGCGACAACGCCGAGATAGACATCGCCACAAAACAGGCAGCGAAAATAAACAGTGTCGATACGTGTCGTTCGGCCGCCATCATAGCTAGCCTCCCCGCCACCTGCATCGGACCTATCATCGATGCGGTGAGGATTGCTGCTTCACTGTGAATATCGCGTTCGTCGAGGATGGGCAAAAGGTGCGTCAACAGAATGCTGTGATCAAACGCGATCATGGCAAATGAAACGGCCAACAACCAAAAAGTCGCCCTGCGAAAAATACGTAGTACATCGCCCGCCTTGGCGCTGGTTGAGGGTGCGCGAGTTTTGCCATTGTCTTCTGCGGTGCGGCATGCAAACCAAATGAGTGGTACGGCGACAAAAGCAACCGCGATCGCAAAAGTAAGTACCGCACCACGCCAACCGACAATCGCGGCCAAGGCATGGGCACTCGGAAACGAAACGGTGCCAGCAAATCCGGCGACTAATGCGACCAGGGTGATGGCCTTTTTGGCGTCGGCGCCCATGGCGCGCGTTAACACTGCAAAGCAAGCTTCGTAGAGTGAGCCCGACATGGCCACCCCCAGTGCCAGCCAGATGGCATAGAACTGCCAAAGTGTAGTGACTCTAGACAGTAAGACCAGGAGTAGTGCGCCTAAGACGGCACTGCCGGTGAAGACGTAGCGCCCGAGTCCGTGATCGACGAGACGCCCCACCACTGGCGCCAGCAACGCCGATACGATAAGCGCTAGCGTTAGCGCGCCTGACAATTCGATCTTTGACCACCCAAGATCGCGTTCCCACTGCAACAGCAACGCCGGAAACGAATAGAACATAGCGGCCCAGACGATAGTTTCGGCGATGGCCAAAGGCCACACTATTCGTCCAAAGGGGCCGAACCGGAGACTAGTCATGCGGTGCGCAATGAAGGACGTAGCGGCTTTTTACATGGGCTTACATTCGACCAAAAAATCCACATGATAGTGTTCGTCATGCCTCACCCATGATCGCTTCTTTGGTATCTCGATGTTCGCCTGTATGTAGGAACCATATTTACTTTTATACAGTAGTGGTTGTAGCGATGGATCAAATAATACTCGCCAGATGCCAATCCCCTGCCTTTTTGCAGCCATATCCAGGGCACGGAGATGGGCACCCATTGCATCGAAATCGATGCGGTAGTCATCATAAACACCATTTGCGTTGAACTCGATTCCGTAACCGTATCTATTGAAGGGATCCGTGCGAATCGGCACAGAACGTCCATCCTCATCGACCACGGGCACCATGAAGTCCACCGACAATCCGTTTCTATGGGTCTTGTGAGGCTTAAACTCGCCACCCTCTTTGAATCCCGTTCCGGCGTACTTGAATAGCTTGCTAGGTTCTTCCTTTTCCAAGATCTTGTAGGCCGCCACCACGACATCGCGAACTTTGCTATGTACATAGGTGCGCCCGGCCCGCTCCGGGATCGGGCCATAGGACAGGAAGTTCTCGCCGCTGCTGGGCAGTTGAACCCCACCCTCAAGCCTGCCAATTGCTGTCGTCCCGTAGCAAACGCTTTCGCTTGCGATCGCCAGTGGGGCGAACAAGGAGATAGCGATTAGGGCGAAGCACCGCATACCTAGACGGCTCGCCTAAGCCTTCGCAAAATGAATACGACAAACCAACCCGAAACCAGGCTATTGACCACAAAGGGTATGTGCTGAGTGATTGTACTGTGAAACTGAAGGCCGGTGTTTTCGATGATCTTAACGATTGGAAAGGCCAGAAGTTCGCTAGTGCAATAAATCACAGAACCTATCATGCTAAGCAGCTCCCCCGTGTCGAAGCGTGCCATTGCATTGGAGAAAGACAGCATCAGAAACGCAAGACTAACTACGAAGTTAACGACAGCAATAGCTATGATCCAGACAAGCGGCCTTTTCATCAACCTAAGTTAGCCGTTGAGCTGCATCGCAGATATATGCTGTACGCCGATTGCTCGGGCATAACACGCTCAACAGGTCGACGACACGAATCCCCTTCACCGCTCAACTAAATCCAACGCCGAACTTTAAATTTGTAGCGCAAGTATTCATCGCCAAACTTCTGTTCCAAATACCGTTCTTCACGTTTGATAACACCTTGATCGACGATAACCAGTACGGGTATTAGCAGCAATAGGATCCAAAGCGAGTTAACCCAAGCGGCGATACCCAAATAGAGCAATACCAAAGAAATGTACATGGGATTTCGACTAAATCGGTAAATACCATCGCTGGAGATAGCGGTCGTAGGTTTGCGTACATCTGGCGATGTTCCCACTCGCCTAAACGCCAGCAGTGCAGATAACACCATAAGAACAGACATTAGGATCAACAGCACGCCGGACCAAACCGATATCGCCGCCGGTAGAAATTTCACCGGATAGAGATAGTGAAGCAAGACCCCTAGCAATAGGCCGACGAGGTAAATGATCGGCGGAATCGTAATAACGCCAGTATTGTCAGATGTGCTGTCGTTCATTGCTAGTGCCACCATTAAACGCGTGCCACAGCAGTTTGTTGCATCCGCTCCACCGAATAGTTAACGCTCGCTCGTGCTGCAGACTATATCTTGTCTCAGCCTTCTGCCGTCACGGGGTCGATCATCCTGCGTATTTCAGTAACTTTCGTGGCCGGAAAACCACTTCGCTCGGCATGCTCCTGAATAAGTGCCTCATTATCCGAGAGGTAAATGCAGAAGGTCTTATTGCCAGCCACGTAGCTGTGCTCCCATTGAATATTCTTCTTCTCAGCTTTCATGTCGGCTAGTACGCCGTTAGATTTGCCGGCGGCGTCACGCAATGTTTCACGTTCAGCCGATCCGATATCCGGTATATCTCTCTCGATAACGTATCTTGGCATGATTTTTCTCCTCACGTTGTAGCGGCCGATTCACGCTGCTCGACCTTGTTAGATGTTGGCGCGGCTACGCCGCCGTGCTTGGTAGTATATCTCGGTTGGCGGGCTCAGTTGAATATTGGAGCGTCAGGCCCTTTCATCTTGGAGCCTGATTGTTGTTGCTAATTCAGGGTGTTTACCCTGTACACCTTCGTAGAACTGGCGAATTCGATCCATGTCATTCTTAATGGCACCGGTAGGGACAAAAGCAAGGCCCATGCATGCTTCTTTCCGACTGTAATCGAGATACCCACAGACTATGGGAACTTGTGCAGCGTGGGCAATCCGATAGAAACCAGACTTCCAATAGTCTCTTTTCTTACGTGTCCCTGACGGCGTTAAACCGATGACAAGTTGTTGTGAGTCCCTGAACCGCCGAGCAAGCTGATCAACGACACCATGTTGGCTGTTCCGATCAATGGCGATGCCACCCAGCCACCGCATGATGCCGCCAAAAGGCTTCCTAAATAAGGCATCCTTTCCTAACCAAGAGACTTTCAATCGAAATACATATAATGCGCTTAGCCCGAAAGCAAAGTCCCAGTTGCTGGTGTGTGGTTCGCCAATAAGAACGAATTTTCCACCGGCCGAAACTTGACCCACGACATCCCAACCGAAAGACCACATCCACGTACGCCCCACCCAGTAAGCGGCCACCCCTGTGGCCGGTCCATCGTGTGTTATTTTCGAACTACGCACGACCTATGAGTCTCGGGACGTCCGGCGATGACGGGGAAGATCGTCGGCAATCTCGAACCAAGGGATACGCTCCGCGTAGAACACGTGAAACTGAGGCGTGAACTTATCAGGTTCATCCAGGGTACTTATGTATAGGTGAATCTCACCCGGAAATCTGTCCGCTTCATAGCTCAGTGGCGTACCACACTTGCCGCAGAAACCTCGGCGAACGCCTGGCGATGATTCGTAAAACTGGCGCTTGCCAGCAGTATAACTAACCTGTTCAGGGTCAAATCCGACAAAAGTCGCCACAGCAGATCCGGTATTGCGACGACAACTGTGGCAGTGGCAATGCCCCACCCACAGCGGTGCACCTTCTACGCGAAATCGAACTCCCCCACACAGGCAACGTCCTTCAACCTTGGTTTCGCTCATCGGCAGCCCCCGGATGCCTTAACATTGAGCGTCCCAGTATATCGCCGTTGGTGGGCTAGGTGTGCGATCCTAGCCGGCGATGACTATCCGCGAACGATCTTAGTATTTGAATCGACGGCAACCATTTTCCTGCGTGCCCGAGTTAGTGGGTGATCCGGGAACAAGTCATCCCATTTGGGGGCATCCGCTAAGGCTCGACCGATTTTCTCCCCTTAGAAAGCGAAGCGTATTATCGGCTAGCCAGGCGCCTCGCCGAAAAACTTGATTAGTGCGTCGGAGAACTGTTCTGGTGCGTCCTGCTGCACCCAATGGGAGACGCCATCAATGGGATGAAATACGGCGCCAGGAATCTCGCCCGCGAGCCTTCTGCCGTCCTCAGATTTTTGCCAAGGGTCGTCCATTCCCCAAAGGATCATTGTCGGCGCCGTGATATCGCCGTGCCGGTCTACAAGCGCCATCGTTTGGTTCGCGTTTAACGCCGATGCGTTGCGCAACAAACTCAGTTTACCTTCCTCGCTTACCCAGGGCGCAATGATTCCTTCGCGAAATTCTGCGGTAAGCCGATCCTTGCGAGAAATCCCCGCGGCAAGGCTTTCTTCGAGTGCAGCCACCAAATCTTCGACCGGGCGCGGTTTCCAACGGAGCGGGTGACCGAAGTCAAGCATGTCATCGTCGAAACGGTCGTAGCACACCGAGTTCGAAATCACCAGGCGCTTTACCAACTGTGCATGCTCGATGGCAAGGATGAGACCTACGGCGCCGCCGGTATCGTGGCCCACGACGTCAACGCGCTCGATCTGAAGCGCTCTCAAGAGTGCGCGAATCATCCGGGCTTGGTCCTGAAACGAACGGTCGAAACGATCCCGACGGTCCGACCAGCCGTGTCCAAGGAAATCAGGTGCGATAACGCGGTATCCCGCATCAACCAAGATTGGGATTACTGCGTGGTACAGGTAACCCCAGGTGGGAATCCCGTGCATCAGCAAGACGGTGCCGAGCCGCGATTCGCCGGCATCGAGATAATGGATCGTGACTGGGATATGAACGACGCTGCCAGCCGCCAGCTCTATCTCCTTCTGCGAGGCCTTAAACTCCTGCCAGGTATTCCAGCCCTTCATGTCGCTCGAAATCTTAGTCGCTAACGACTAATGATCGTCTCTCGTCACTGTGGATGACGCAACATCGGGAACATGGGTGGTGAGCTGCCAGCGCGTATCTCGTCAATCACTGCCGCAAAGCTCTCGAACCTCTCAACGATGCCCATGGAGCTAACCGTGGACAATCGGCTTGTCCGTGAAAAGGTAATCTCTAAGCTCCTTATCAAACGTTGGATCCTTTCGACGAATCCATTCAAGGACCATTGGGGCATGTTCCTTTTCCTCATCCCTGTTGTGGGCAAGGATTGCCTTGAGATTACCATCATTGCATGCGTCTACCGGCTGGTTGTACCAATCCACGGCTTCCAACTCTTCCATCGAGGATGTGATGGCTCGATGCATATCTAGAGTCTCATCGGAAAGCTCTTCAATCGCTTCATGATAACCTTCGTTCGCCATTTGCTCCTCCTATTGGTTCACCAATCTAAAAGTTCTCTAACGATGTGCCCACGCTTCGGTAAAACGAAATCAATTAATTTTCTTTTTTTGCGTCGTATTGTTCTTCTGCAGCTCGAATATATGAGATTAGCTGGTGACCCTGGTGAAATACGGAAGAGAGTACGTGTTTCTCTAGTCCCAAACTTTCCTCCAATGCCTCTTCGCTGTAGATTCCATTGCCAGTAATGACATAGAACCGAGTATGATTTTGCTTTGGTAATGGAAATACGGTGACCGTGTGCATTTCTCCTAAGTGCTGTTGAGCGATTTTGATTAGTTCTAGCGCTTGATCCCGCACCCGCTGATGTTCACCAGCACCAATAATGCCGCCACCGTCACTGAAATATAGGCTAGAAGAGCCGTCGGCCACTGCAACTAGAGTTGCCACCGCTTCTGGGTAGCCGGTCTCCATTAAAACGGCTAAGGGCGCATTATCGTCTTTAATTCCAAGCTGGTCTGAGGTAAGCGACAACACGTGCTGGCGTAGATCAGTGTAAACCTCGGCTTGTTCGTATTCCGCTGCCATTGCGCTGACCCCCAATAACCAAACCAGCAACACAGTTCCTGGGCTAGAACTCATTCGCTTTCTCTTTGGCACGGACAAATCAATGAACATCAGATGGTATGGTCTCCCAGCTCATCGAAGACTTGGCTGGATAGTAGTTCAGCCAGATTCTGCATGAATTCCATATCATCCTGCGGAGCGCCTTTCTAGAATGTTTGCCAGTCTTCGAAACGATCCCACCGGGCGATGGTCATAACCTCGGCCCGATCTTGGCGGTTTTGTAACAAGACGCTACCACGTGCGCTCGGCGTGCTACTCGAATGCCGGTTGTCGCTTTTTTCCAAGCCGCCCGGAACTTGGCTGCATTCTCTGGCTGAAGTCGCCACCGGTAGACAACCCTTAGCATTTTCACTCGCTTCCTTCACATGTCATTAAGGGAGCCAATGGCGTAGGGGGACGTGCTTATTGATTAGGCCTCGAAAGAACTATGCCTAATGTCGTTGTTTTGAAGATCCAAATTGCGGGCCTAGCTAACGCTAGAGCCCGCGTTGCGTCTAACTTCCGATCAACCGGCCTTCTTGAACCAGGACTTGCACCAGCCTTGGGCGTTCACTTGCTTGCCAGGAAAGATCGCGCATTCGCCCCAGGCGGCGTCACCGCCTTTGAACAATTGGCAGTTCTTGCACATCTGTCCGTCGGTCGTGGACTGGTGAGTGTAGGCAAGTGCCTTTGCCGTCGCGTCGTTCGGGTCGAGCTTGGGAAGATCGCCGGCAACGGCGGTACGACCAACCACTAACCCACTCGCGGCAACGAACACAGTTGCGCCAGCCACTTGTGCGAGAAAACCCCGCCTGGTGGTGGACTTGGTTTTGCGATTCATGATGGCCTCCTTTTCTGTTTACCTAAGACACTTACAGGGCGACACGAAGGGCCCCGACTCACTAAAGGGGAGCCGGCTCTTCGCGCCCGATGTGCTAGATTAACGCATCCTCAGAATATTTGTAGCCTGTTGCGATCGGTTGCTAGAGTCTGGGTAAGTCGTTAGCGGGTTTCATCCATATCTGTGCTGATGGACTTATCGTTGGTGGGGTTTGATGAATCCAAAGATATTCTTGATTAATAACAAGATGCCAAACCGGCACGACCCTTTCGCCAAGACTGGCAACCGGTTCTTGTCGTGGTTGTGTGTTGGTGCGCTCCTAACCTCTTATTGGATAAACACCAACACGCACGCCGCCGTCTTTGACGCCGAGGTGGCGGTCACCGATGACGACAACGTCACACAAGCAGAGCTAGATAGCGACATCAAGGAAGACCAGTTTGTTTCGTTCGCATTTAGCGTTAGCGCGCTCAAATGGTTCAATGCGAACCGGCGCCTGGTCTATCGTGGTTTCTTGAACGTCGAGAGCTACGATAAGTACGATGGCTTATCCAACATCGAGGTGGGAGGTCAGCTGACGTATCAGTACCGCGCCTCGGGCGCGTTTAGCGAACCCACCTTGGGTGCATTCATCAAAGGCGCAATTGCCGAGTACGATTCCGATTTGCGCGACAGCGATCTGTTGACTCTAGGTGTGTCCTGGCGCAAACCATTCACCGATCGCATTACCTACACCGCTGTCCTCGCCGGCGAATCGCGCGACAGCGACAGCACCGTATTCGACACCGAGGAACTGTCATTGCTGCAAAACGTCGACTACATACTCAGCCGGCGCTGGACGTTGTACCTAACCTATGACTACCGCGATGGCGACATCGTCTCGACCGCCGCTCCCTCCCTGAGAATTGTTAGTGCGGCCGACGCGATTAACGCCGACGATGCATTCGGTGGCGCGGCGGCAAATAGTTTCGCTTACCGCCTCGAGGGACAAACCGACGTGTTTACGTTGGGAACCAACTACAAAATAAGCGAAAAGCGCTCACTAGATATATCCGGACGCTGGATCGATGCAAGCGCAGACGATGGCATCTCTTATGACCGGCAGCAGATTAGCCTTGCCTATCTAGCTCGATTTTAGATAAGGTGCACCTAGGGTGCACCATGATGTTAAGAGCACTACTCGTTGCGTTTGGCCTAGCTAGCCTCCTGTTGCTCAACGCCTGCGGTTCACGCAGCGATGACACCGCCATATTCATACAGCCGGACCCCAATAACGATTTCTTGCTGTTTCCGAACTCCCACGCCAGTCTCGGTGTCGGCGACTACAAAGTCGTCTTCACCAACACCAGCTTCCCTTCAGACCCTACGCCATACACGTTGACGGTAATCTTTAGCGACGGCACGAGCACGCGCTTTAGCGGCACCTGGACCATGCTAAATCAGTCCATCGTCCGGGTGATCGAAGTAAAACGAGCGGGTGGGATCGTTATTCTTCTCAACAGCGGCGGCGCCACCACGACCCTTAGCTTGTGCAGCGCGGGCGTGCCCAGTCTCTTGTGCAACGCGGGCGCGGCGACCGGTGTGATCGCGAGCGCCTCTTCGGCCGTGAACCCGAGCATCAACCTGGCGCGTTACCAGATCAATCAGGCCACATACGCGCAAGCGTATTACGCTACCATCGATCCGTTGAACGAGAGGGATACGCTTGCGAAGTGGCAAGCCACGAATGGCTTCGGCCCCTGCGATTACGAGGTACGGTTTCGCGACGTGCGCGATCTCGGCTACGGCCGGCACATTTGCGCGCGTCGCGACAGCATAACCGGCGATATCGCTGTATTCGTCGAAAACTTCCAGGTCACGGCGATCCCCGGTCGGGACTACGGGCCGCTCAACCTCGACGCGGTCGTGAACGACGATCGCCGATGGCACATCGGCACCAACGCTATCGAATACAGTCCGACACCGAGCAGCGGCGTCGTGAAAATCGTGAAGTTCTACACCTTCAACCCGGATGGCTCGCGCCGCTCGTTTGTGAATCTCGATGGAAAGGGCGGGAAGGCGATGCCGGTTCCATGCATTAGCTGTCATGGTGGAACGGCATTGCCGGTGACTGCGGCTGGGCTATTCCCGACGATTGGCGCTTTCCCACGCGGTCACACGCGTGCCCAGATGCAGTCGATCAACGTTGATACATTGGATTTTTCCGTTGATTTTCCTTACAGACGCGTGGATCAGGAAGCGGCGATTAAAGGCATCAACCAGTATGTGCTGTGCGCCTATCCGCTGCCGCTCGGCACTACAAAACCCACGGGCAACGTGGAGGACGTCTGCCGCAGCGTTTCCACATTGAGCAGTGAATGGCAAGGCACGGCAGCAGAAATGGTTAAGTCGTGGTACGGCGGGCCCGGCATGCCTAATGCCACGGCGAGCGATATTTATGTCCCGACCGATTGGACCGATGCCGCCGCGGGTGTCTCCGGCGCACAAAACCTCTACCAAACTGTCGTGGCGCCGTATTGCCGTGTTTGCCACCTCTTGCGCGGCAATGCCAATGACCCAGGGGCCAACGATATCGATTTCACCAGCTACGACAAGTTCGCAGGGACATCGGGCTTCTCGGACCGAATCAAGTATCACGTGTTCGAGCGCGGCAACATGCCGCTGGCGCTGCTGAAGTACAATCAGTTTTGGAGCTCGACAGCGCCCGCGACACTAGCGCCTTTCATCCCGGGAGCCACCGACGGCAGCGGCAACGTTCTTCCTCCCACTCGTCCGGTGGCGATACCTGGGCCCGATCGGACCGTGCGACCTGGCACAACGAAGCTGTCAGCCGCAGAGAGCGTGATACCCAGGCCCGACCAGGCCACGCAACCTGACCTGAAGCCGTCAGCGACAGAGGGCGTCAATGCATCCTACCATTGGCGCGTCGTCACCGGCCCTTGCACGATGGCATCCAGTCAAGCCAATCTGATCCGCCCGACGCTTAGTACGAGCGTCGGTACCTGTACTATCGAACTCATTGTCAGCGACGGTAACACAAACAGCGACCCGGCGATCCTTACAGTCGTTGTATCAAATACGGCGCCATCGGGAACGAGCTTCTTGGACATCAGAAGCATCCTGCAAGGCGCGTCTGGCTGCTCAGCCGGCGGTTGTCACACCAACCCGACGGCCAATCCGGGAGGCCCGCCTGTCTACTATACTGACTACGATCGCGACGGCGATATGGACATTGATGCGAGCGATCTCCATCAGTTCTATATCGATGTCCGTGCGCGCATCAACTTCGTGAACGTCGAGTCGAGTCCGCTGCTGCGACGGCCGAGCGGAAATCATCACCACGGCGGCCTGCTATCGGGATTCGACACGAGCCTGCCAGTAGCCGATGCCGGTCGCGTACACTATGACACGTTCCTAAATTGGATCCTGAGCGGTGCACCGGAGTAAGCGCTGCGTGTATGAGTGATTAAGTTGGGAGGGAATTGACAAGAACAAAGGTTGCGTAAGCGATAAGGGCAAGGCCCTTCGCGAGGGTGGGGTGACAACGACATTGGTGAAATCGACGGGGCGCGGTGGGTTAGCCGTAGGCTTGGCAGCACTCTTGCTGGCGGCTTCTGTCCCGGGACGAGTATTCGCGTTCGGCTGTGAT
>CAXMNC010000287.1:0-14044 GCA_964194625.1 Acidiferrobacterales bacterium | reverse complement strand
GCAGGGACGCAGGAAGGTAGAGCAACGCAGGAGCAGTTGCCGGAACAGCGATCGAGTAGAGAGCTGGTAAGAAATGAGGGCTAATGCTTAGCGTTGGGCGATGATCCAGTCAATCGCGGCGGTAACGTCGGCTAGCACGTTGGCATTCGCTGATTTGAGCTGATTCTCGTCACCAGGTCGATACTTGCCGGTTTTGACCAAGACACCTTGTAGACCCGCGGATACGGCGCCGATTACATCAGCCGCAACATCATCACCCACCATCATCACCTCGTCGGCCTTGCACCCAAGATCGGCGATAGCCGCCCGGAAAAAATCAGGCGCGGGTTTGCCGAGGATCGTTGCACGGACACCCGCGGCATACTCCAGCGCAGTTACAAATGGTCCGACATCAAGGCTAAAGCCATCGCGTTCCTTAAAGTAACGATTGTTGCCCATCGATAACAGTGGCACGCCTTCGAGTAGCAATCGGAACGCGCAGTTTAGGCGTTCATAGGTAAACGCCTCACCACCATCGCCCACCAATACCGCGTTGTACGGGCCCTCGCCAAACTCCGCGAACTCGGCCTTCAAGTTCGGATGGATCAGCAGATAGGGTCGGAGCCCATGCGATTCGACATAGCGCCGCGCCGCTAGCGGCGCCGTGTATAACGAGTCGGGCGGGATCGACAGTCCCATGCGGGAAAGCCGATCGAGGATCGCCTGACGGGTGCTGCGCGTGGTGTTGGTAAGGTAGCGCGTGGGCAGTCTCGCGTGATGCAGTCGCTCTATGGCCTCGCGCGCCCCGGGCAGTGGCGTATCGCCGACATAGAGCACCCCAGCCAAATCTAGCAAGATGCCGCCAATCATCGTCCAGCCTGCGGGTGCACGTCGGCAAGCGCGATCTTCTGAGCCGTTAAAGTTTGCGCTGCCGCGATATGCACAGCCATCACCGATGGTAGCGTCTGCGTGACTTGGCAGGCCAATATCGGACCAATTGGCCAAGGTTAGAAAGGCTGCAACCCTTTAGTATAACGCGTTAACCGCCATCCAGTACATGAGTACCGACAGGAAAGTTGTTGTAATAAGTTGACGGCAAGAGTATATAACGTGACACGGACGTATTGATTATCCGGCCGGCCACGGAATGGCGCTTCACCAACCAAGACTAAATACCCAAGAATAGGGGGAGGTGAGTTTCATGGATAATGAATTAACCGCATTAGGCATTCTATTTACTGAGTTCTACTACTGGTTGACGGTCATGATCATGTTCTTGATCCACGTTGGCTTCTGTACCTATGAGGTGGGTACATCAAGGAACAAGAACATGATGCACACCCTTATGAAGAACACGATGCTGATACCATTAGTGACCGTCACGTTTTTCTATTTCGGGTGGTGGATCTATTTTGCGTATCCGAATGGCCCGGGTATCACCGGCGGTATAGTTGACGCACCCCACGCCACACCCTGGAGCCCGCTCATGGGTCCAACCATGAATGATCCCGACGGCTGGGCGCGGATTAACGGCGTGTTCTGGGCGGCCTTTCTTTTGTTTTCGTGGACGGCGGCATCGATAGTCTCAGGCTCGGTCATTGAACGCATCCGATCCTCGGCCTTCTGGATCTGTGCGGTCCTGATCGGTTCGGTGTTCTGGATCATCGACGCGTCCTGGGGCTGGCACGCCGAGGGTTGGATGGTGCAGTTGCTCGGCTACCACGATGCTTATGCTTCCGGTGTCATCCATGCTATCGCCGGCGGATTCGCACTTGGCATCCTAGTCGTACTGGGACCGCGAATCGGCAAATTTAGACCGGACGGCACGGCACGTGATATTCCACCCAGCGACCCCTGGAAACAGGTGATCGGTTTGTTTCTCATCTATACCGGTTTCTGGGGATTCTACGTGGCCTGTAACGTCCCCATGTGGGATGTGCAAGCCGGTGATGGGGTGTTCTTCTCGTCTACAAACATTTACCTAGCCCCCACTACACTGAGCGCGATTACCGTCAACTTCCTGATGTCACTGTCGGGCGGCTTGTTGATGGGTTACATGTGCTCAAAGGGCGATGCCTTTTGGACCTACTCGGGTGGCCTCGCTGGCATCATCGCGGCATCGGCCGGCAATGACCTCTACCATCCGGTTCAGGCGTTGCTCATTGGTGCCGCCGGTGTGTGGATCATGTACAAGTTGCATTACTGGGTCGAGCGGACATTCAAGATCGACGACGCGGTCGGGGCGGTTGCAGTGCACGGTTATGCTGGCTTCTTCGGCGTGGTCATCGCCGGTTTCGTGCTCTGGGGTTACCCGTCCTCGCCCACCGAAGGGTACGCTGCGGTCAATCCATTGGGTCAGTTCGTCGGTGCCCTGATCATGTTCGGTCTGCTCGGCTTCTTGCCCGGGTGGATCACGGCCTTGATCTTGCAAGGCTTTGGCGTCCTGCGAATTCCCAGGGAGATCGAGATACAAGGTCTGGATTTCGCAAGGATTTCGGACAGCGACGAGGGGGACAAAGACCTGGCCAAGGCAGAGCGCGCAGAGGCCTAACGGTCCATTGCATATAGCTTAGGAGGACACATCATGACGACTGCAGGTTTTGAAAACTGGGCCGGCAATATCAGCGAGATTGGCCCCATCTATCCCTTCGTCGGTTCGGAATGGCTGCTTGTTATCATTGGCGTCGTGACCTGGATCGGTTGGCATATCTGGCAAAGCATCAACGAGACTCGAACCTATGAAGAGGAAAAACGTCGCGGTAAACGATAAGACAACACTTTAGAAAAGTTCGGTAATCGGGAAGACGTGTATTCATCCCGCAACCGAAAAAATAATCGCAATAGCAACAGCACCTGCCCCCTACCGCTGCCACTGGCAAGGTAGGGGGTTTTGTTTTCGGCCGTGCTATTCCTGTTACGACTTGTCGTAACGCTAGCGGTTACAGCACACGTGCCTATTCAGTACGATTATTTCAAACACACCGGAATCGACGCGCAAATAATCAGACGCATCCGCCACTCGTCTACCTCACGTAAAGGCTGCCTGCTCTTGGTGTTCCTGCGCGGGCAAAACCGCGCGATCTATCTAGACCAAGTAGCTACCTGCGTTCTCGTGCCCAGCGGGTAATCAAATGGTCGACGGTGAGCGCCATTGTGTTTAGGGTATCAAAAGCAATGGACCAATAACGGGCCAATATCCGCTGTACATAGTACATTCGTGGCAACCGTGGCACACGTACCCCACGCGTAGTTGTGGGCCATGCGGGCTGGCGATATGATGGTTTGGTACCGTGAGGTGATCTGTAGTGGCAGACCATAACTACACCAATCAGTGGGCGTTCGCCGCTTGGAGCGCCCATGCTGAAATCAAGGAAATAGAGATATTTCCAAAAACCACAAATCGTGGAGGAAATCATGACTAAGACACCTAAAGAGGTATTTCAAGCCAGGTTCGGACGCCGAAGGTTCTTGGGCACCGCGTTAGCAGGTGCCGGTGCCGCCATACTCGGCTCGTTCCCGCGTATTAGCATTGCCGGCACAAAGACCGTCAAACTCGGCATGAACATCCCCATGACCGGTGACTATGCGCCGTGGGGCCTGCCCGGTCTTTACGGATGCCAGATCATTGCCAACAACCTTAATACCGACGGCGGTGTCAAGATCGGCGGCGATCGTTACATGATCGAAATGGTCGCTTACGATCATGCCTACGATACGGAGAAAGCCATTCAAGGATTCAAGAAACTAGCACTGCAAGACAAGGTAAAAATGGTAATGATGTTGGGTGGCTCCACGGTTGGCTCGGTCCTTCCTTTCGCCATGCGCAGGAAAATGCTGACCAGCACACTTCTCCCCAGCGATATTACCCCTGAAACTCCATACCTGGTGGCGCCGTGCGAATCGCATCCGCTCTACAACGTGACCGGGGTTGAGTGGTTGGCAAGGAAAAATCCAAACGCCAAGACTGCGGTCATCATTACCACTAACGATATCGAGTACGGGAAGCAGTCGGCCGCCACCTACAACGCAGCATTCGAGGTGGAGGGAATCAAGGTCGTCGATGTGAACTTTCACGGCTTTGATGTCGTGGACTTCGCACCCATCGTAAGTTCGTTGCTCGCCAAGAAGCCTGACATTTTTTGCATGGCAACCGATGTCTATACAACCCCGATCGTCGAGCAACTCTTTCACCAGGGCTACAAGGGTAAAATCGTGTCCTGCACATTGGACGGTTATCAGGACGTGATCGCCAAGACGAGTAAGGAGTTCGTCGAAGGTCTTACGTATCAGTTCCCAGACTTTGATGATCCGGCCCTCAACAAACCCGGCATTAATTTCCCGGATCCGGGTGGATTCGATATGGCCTTCAACAAAGACCATGCCGGCGAGTGGTCAGCGGTGGCTTGGGAGTATCCATCTATCCTGCTTAACTGGGTCGAAGCTGCGAAGGCCGCGGGCAGTGTGGAACCAGTGGCAGTTACCGACGCCATGAAGGCAGATTCTTCACCGCCGCATACGTTTGGCCCCGGCAAATGGTGGGGCAAGGAGCTTTGGGGCCTTAGCAACGCCGTCGTTGGTGACTGGCCGGTTGTCGCCATCAACAACGGTAAGGCCCGCATTCAAGAGTTCCGAAGCGTCTACAACTGGCTGCAGAAATATAACAACGTGCTGAAGAAACATATGCAGGCGCTGGATCTTCGTACCGTTTAAGATCCTTGTGATCCACCTTTGCGAATGGGGGAGACCTTCTCCCCCATTTTTCCTTTGTGACGGTCTTCGGCTACCGAGGATTGCGCTTTGGAGCTGTTTCTCCAATCGATAATTAATAGCTTCATCCAGGGTGGTTTCTTTGCCCTGTGGGCGGTCGGCTTAGTGCTTGTGTTCGGCGTCATGGGCGTCGTGAACTTTGCTCACGGCGAACTGGTGATGGTGGGCGCCTATACGATCTGGGTGTTGCACGCGCAATACGGCACCCCGTACTTGTGGTCACTCTGCCTCGCCATCCTACTGGTGATGATGATTGGTCTAGCGATGGAGCGGTTCTTGTTTCGACCCAAGCAAGGAGATCCGCTTGGCGGCCTGATCAATTCGATCGGTGTGCTATTTATCCTGCAGGTTGTTGCCCATGTCGTCGGCGGTACCGGACCGGCAAAACAAGTTGCCCCACCGTACGCCGGCACCATGATTATCGGCGAATTGCTGCGCATCCCTTATCAAAGGCTTTTTGCCCTTGCCATATCAGCCGTGGCCTTGCTGCTGCTTTGGTACTTCCTCACGCGAACCAAACTTGGCTGGTCACTGAGAGCCGTCGCTGTCGACCGGGAAGCAGCGGCACTGCAAGGTATTAACATCAATCGCACGTCGGCCATCGCGATCGGGGTTAGCGGTGCACTGGCGGGCCTAGCCGGTGGATTGATGGCACCGATGACCAACATTTACCCGACCATGGGACACAACGTACTCATCACCGCCTTTATCGTCACCATTGTCGGTGGCATGGGCAGTCTATCTGGCGCCGTTATTGCGGCCGTACTCTATGCCTTCTTACATACCTTTGTTACTGTCTACGTCAGCGGGACGATCGCGACCATGTGCGGTCTATTGATCATGGTGGTGGTCTTGATAATCAGGCCCACCGGCATCATGGGCAAACGGGTGAGCGAGTGATAAGTCCACGCATTATCGGTATCGTCGTCTTGCTTGTCGGGCTTGTGATCCTGCCACATTTTTTGAAATTCCATCACCAGGATTTCCTGATCTTCTTGGGCATTAACATCCTGGTGGTCGTGAGTTATCGGTTGATGACGCTCACTGGCCAATGGTCTTTGATACACATCGTCATGATGGGTGTGGGCGCGTATACCAGCGCGCTGTTGTCTAAGAGTCTTGGTGTTTCCTTCTGGATTGCTATGCCCATGGCCGGGATTTCAGCCGGGTTTGTCGCCGCGTTGCTCTGTTTTCCATTGTTTCGCATGACCCAATTCTATTTTCTTATTGGCTCGTTCGCGGTGGGAGAGGCCATTCGCTTGGCTTGGATCTACTTTGTAAAACCGTTTGGTGGTTCCAGCGGTATCAACAACGTCCCACCGCCGGAGTTCTGGGGTCTAGATTTCATGGAGCCGATAATTTATTTCTATCTGGTTCTGACAATCGTAACGATCTGTCTGTTCATTCTTTATCGGATCGAGAATTCACGCATCGGATTGACTTTGCATGCGGTGCACTGGAAGGCACCGTTGGCCGAATCGGTGGGCGTCGACACGTGGAGATATCGCTCGCTGGCATTCATTATCGCCTCGCTGTTCGTGGGCATCGCGGGGGCATTGAAGGTGCATTATCTGGGGATTGTTACGCCCCATCAGTTCGGAGTCGGGACAATGGTGTTTGTGTTGATCTGGGTAATCCTTGGTGGCTATAACACGTTCTGGGGTCCGATACTCGGCGCCGTTGTGCTATCCGTCCTCGATGAATCGTTTCGTACGTTTGAGGCCCTACGTCCCGCTATATATGGAGCGTTATTGATCGCCGGCATCATGTTCCTGCCCAAAGGGTTCGAAAGCATCGCGCCTAAGATTCGCGCCTGGTGGCGATCCAGCCGCGCCTCCCCGAGCCCTTAAACCCCGTTATGCCACCGACATACTGGAGAGCCGGTCGTGGCGTTACTCGAGGCTAACAATGTCACCATGCGCTTTGGTGGTATAACCGCCTTGGACGATGTGAGCTTTTCCATACAAGAAGGCGAAATCCGCGGATTGATTGGCCCTAATGGTGCGGGCAAGAGCACCATGTTCAAGAACATAGCCGGTTTCTACCCTCCCACTCAGGGCGACATCGTGTTTGCCGGCAACAGTATCTGTGGAAAGACCCCGCATGCTGTCGCGCGTCTGGGGATTGTCAGGACCTTCCAGGAAACCACGCTGTTTCAAGAACTCACAGTCTTTAAGAACGTGCTTGTCGGCTGTCACCTACAAGCGCGTACCAATGTTTTTTCTGCCTTGTTTGGTGCCGACCGGACGAAACAGGCAAAAGCCAAACAAAAAGCCCTTGAGGTGATTGACTTTATAGGCTTGTCCGATCGCAAAGAGCAGCTGGCGTCAGAACTGCCGCTGGGCTCCCAGCGCGCACTTGCCACTGCCGTCGCCCTCGCCTCAGACCCCAAGTTGCTACTCATGGATGAACCCTTTGCCGGCATGAATACAGAGGAAACGAAGCACATGATGGACCTGACGACGAAGGTGGTGGAATCAGGAATCACGATTGTGCTGGTGGAACACGATATGAAGGCGGTGATGGGACTTTGCGGTTACTTAACCGTACTGAACTTCGGCGGTTTGCTGGCCGAAGGTACGCCGGAAGAGATACGTGCCAATGAGCAGGTGATCGAGGCTTATCTGGGAGGCACTGCCTAAAGTGTTGCTACGACTACAAAACGTTGAAGTACATTATCAAAAGGTCGCGGCACTGAAAGGCATCTCCATTGATGTCGACGAGTCTGATTTTGTCACCCTGATTGGCTCAAATGGCGCCGGTAAGAGCACGACCTTGCGAACGATCTCGGGTTTAACCCAACCAAGCTCGGGAGAAATTTATTTCGATGGCAAGCGTATCGATGAATTGTCGGCCGATAAAATACTGAAGATGGGCATCGCCCACGTTCCGGAAGGGCGGCGGGTGTTTAAAGGTCTTACCGTGCTCGAAAATTTGCAGCTCGGTGCATTTACACGCAGTGACAAAGCGGCGATCCAAAGAGACCTTGAAAGCGTATACGGTCATTTTCCAAGGCTTCGAGAACGCGAACACCAGCAAGCAAACACGATGAGTGGCGGTGAACAACAGATGATCGCCATTGGTCGTGCGCTAATGTCCAATCCGCGCATGTTGTTGCTCGATGAGCCATCGCTTGGACTTGCCCCGGTTATCGTTCAGGAAATTGTTCGTATTCTTGTAGAGATAAACAAGAACGGTGTGTCGATTGTGTTGGTGGAACAAAATGCAGAGCTTGCGCTGGAACTCGCCCGGAAAGGATACGTTTTGGAAACAGGCAATATCGTCTTACAAGGGGACACCGGGGGTTTAATGGATAATGAACATGTGCGCAAGGCATATCTTGGTATCTGATACATGTGTACCCCCGCTACTTAATCGCGCTGCGCCGCAATGTTTTGGACGTACTTTGTGCCACCGTGGTCTGTCCGCTGCAACCGCACGTCCGTTTATGTCTTTGCCGCTCATCTCGGGCACCCCGTGGTGTACGCCTAGTCTGTTCTTGACCGTTAGCTGCGTACGACAAGTATTAACCAGGAACATCAGCTACTGGGGTCCGGAATTGGTCTAGCAATGGTCCACGGCTAAAAAAAACTTGAAATCAGCGGTCAAACTCGCCGAGAATTAGCGGCCTAATCAAAATTCTCGAATTACCAGAATCACAAGGTGAACAAACGGCTACTTATCGGAGATTGGAGGGAGAGACATGACTAAACGCGTTGCCATCATCGGAGCCGGTCCTTGTGGCCTATCGCAGTTGCGTGCGTTTCAGCAGGCCGAGGCGAAAGGTAGAGACATCCCCGAGATCGTGTGCTTCGAAAAGCAAGTCGACTGGGGCGGGCTGTGGAACTACACCTGGCATACCGGCACGGACCAGTACGGCGAGCCCGTACACGGGAGCATGTATCGGTATCTGTGGTCGAATGGTCCTAAGGAGTGTCTCGAGTTTGCCGACTACATTTTTGACGAACATTTCAAAAAACCGATTCCGTCGTTTCCACCGCGTGAAGTCTTGTATGACTACATTCTTGGACGCGCCAAAGATGGGAATTTGAGGCGCTACATTCAATTCGATACGTCTGTCACATTCGTCGAGTACTCCGACGCCACCGGCAAATTCAGCGTCAGGGTCAAGAATGTAGTGGAAGATCGAGAACGAACAGAAAAATTCGACTACGTGATTGTTAGCACCGGCCATTTCTCAGTACCCAATGTCCCCGACTTCGAGGGCATCGATCGTTTTCCGGGCCGCGTCTTGCATTCCCATGATTTTCGTGAAGCGCGAGAATTCACCGGTAAAAATCTGCTTGTCATCGGTGCCAGCTATTCGGCGGAAGATATCGCGATCCAGAGCCATAAGTATGGGGCCAAGTCAGTAACGACTTGCTACCGAACCAAAGCCATGGGTTTCAAATGGCCCGATGGGGTGACGGAGGTGCCGCTGCTCACCAAACTTGACGGCAGCACCGCGCATTTCAAAGACGGCAGCACCAGGGATATCGACGCCATCATCCTGTGCACCGGTTACCTACATCACTTTCCGTTTCTCGAAGATAGCTTGAGACTCAGAACCCATAATCGGCTAAATCCACCGGGACTCTATAAAGGCATCTTTTGGGAGAGCAATCCCAAGCTCATGTATCTGGGCATGCAGGATCAATTCTACACGTTCAGTATGTTTGATCTGCAAGCCTGGTATGCGCGCGATTTCGTGCTTGGATTGATTGACATGCCCTCCAAGGACGAAATGGCGAAAGATATCGCCAAGTGGGTGGGCCGAGAAGAGAAATTGGCTGACCCGTTTGAGCAGATCGATTTTCAAACGGACTACCTGAAGGATCTGCACCAACACGTCGACTATCCCAAATTCGATATCGATATGACAGCGGACCACTTTAAGGAGTGGGAGCACGACAAGGAACACAGCATCATCGGCTATCGTGATAAGTCCTTCAAGTCGCCCTGCACCGGCACCGAATCGCCGTCACATCATACGACTTGGCTCGAAGCCATGGACGATTCGATGGCTACTTACTTACGTACCGGGTAACAGTAGGTAGTCACAACGCAACGGGTGTGAATTTGGCCGCCGCGTTGTCGATGGTAGTGGCGCAATAAAGGGTCGACCGAGTGTCGGCCCTTTCGCGTCGTGTGCGAGGCTAATGGAAAGACTGTTTAGTAGTGGTTGCGGCTGCTACCAGCAAGATGCTGACAACGATCCTATGCTGAAAACTTGGAATCGGTTACCGCTACCACAACGAACCAGCGGAGAGCGTAAGGTTCTGCATGGTCATGCCGAGGGCCTCTTCGCGGCAGAGAAAGAGGGCTAAGGCGCCGATTTCCGCCGGCTTGAGGAGCCGGCCCTGCGGGTTGGATTTTTCTACATCGGCGATGTATTCGGAACCGGAACGGTTTTCCTGCTCTTCGGCGATATCGCCCATCCAATCGCGGCCGAAGCTGGTGTCGACCCAGGTGGGGCTGATGGCGTTGCAGGTCACACCGTAGGGCGCACCCTCCAGCGCCACACAACGGGTAAGCCCAACGACACCCGCCTTGGAAGCACAATAGGCGCCCGAGGTTACCGCGCCCACGTCAGCCGCGGTGGAGGCGATGTTGATGATCCGCCCCCACTTGCGTTCGATCATGCCGGGAAGCGCCCGCTTAATGCTGCGGTAGGTACCACTGAGGTTGACATCGATGACTTTGTGCCAAAGCGGATCCGAGTGGCCAACGATTGGATGCTCGGCGGTAATGCCAGCGGCGTTGGCCAATACATCTACCTTGCCAAATTCGTTGATCGTGGCGTCGTAAAACGCCTGCACAGACTCATCCGACGTCACGTTTAAACCGACGGCGAGCGCTTTTACTCCTTGGGCCTCGATTTCAGCTTTGGTGGATTCGAGCTCCTGTTGGCCCGGCAGATAGGCGAGTTCGCCATCCGCCTTGGTATCGGCTTTGGCCGCTAACAGCGAACCGATGGCAACGTTGGCCCCGGCTGAGGCAAACGCCAATGCCATGGCGCGGCCCATACCGGAGGCGCCACCAGTTACCATGGCCACGCGGCCGGACAAAAACCTTTCAGTCATTTATAGCTCTCCTTTACGACAGAGTTTTGATATAGGACTGCCTCGTATTTCAATCCACGGTAACCAGTAAATCAAGCTGTTTCCAATAAGCACTTAGCAGAACTATGGCGAGCGGAGAAGGCGGCAGACATCATTGCCGGCAACGCGCCGATGAAGCTTAAGTTTTATAAAGCGCAGAATTATGCGACTGAGCAGCGCCAGCTAGGCGCGCACGCGCGTCTTATCAGGGTCGTAAAACGGGAAGCGTACCACGGTTGCAGGGATGCGCTTCTGATGCCCATCTAACTTGCCCACTTCGACTGCAGTGCCGATCTCAGAGTATTCGACGGCCATCCGACACAATGCAATGTTCTTGCGCAGTATCGGTGATCGCGTGCCACTGGTAACGGTGCCGACCTGGTTGCGGCCGACATGAACGGTGTCCCCGTTTGCACCCGGCTCCTCGCCCTCTAACTCAAGGCCTACCAGCTTGCGCTGGGGACTGGCCTTGCGCTTAATCAATGCCTCTTTACCGATAAAATCATCTTCCTTGGTTTTGAGCGGCACCGTGAACCCGATACCTGCCTCGAAGGGATCGGTCTGATCGCAGAATTCGTAGCCGGCAAAGACCAGACCGGCCTCGATACGAACCATATCCAGCGCCGCCAGGCCCAGCGGGGTCAAACCATGCGGCTCGCCGGCTTCCCAGATCGCGTCCCACACGGCGGGGGCGTCCTTGGGATGGCAAAACACTTCATAGCCGAGCTCACCCGTGTATCCCGTGCGCGAGACCACCAAGGGTATGCCATGCTCGTCGCCGATGCGGGCGATCGCAAACCGGAACCATTGCAGTTCCTCGAGGGTCGGCTGATCGGGCCGTGTCCACACGATGTCTTTGAGGATGTCGCGGCTTTTGGGCCCTTGCACCTGTAGGTTGTGCAGCTGCTCGGTGGCCTCCCTGACCCACACGTGCCAGCCCCGTTCCTGCGCTTGCTGGCGCAGCCACAGGCCACTGGTGTCGGTGCCACCGATCCAGCGGAAGTTATCCTGACCTAAGCGGTAGACAGTGCCATCGTCGATCATGCCGCCAGTGTCATAACACATGGCGGTGTAGACAACTTGCCCCGTTGTCAGTCGACGGACGTTGCGGGTAACGCAGGTCTGCATCAACAACTCGGCATCCGGTCCCAGCACTTCGTACTTACGCAACGGCGAGAGATCGATCAGTACCGCACCTTCACGGCAAGCCCAATATTCATCTGTGGTCCCGTAGTTGGTGTAGGCGTTGGCCAACCAGTAGCCGTTATATTCGACAAAGTTACGGGTATGCTGCGAAGTGCGTGGGTGAAATCCCGTCTCTTTCGTCAGTTGTTTGTCAGCGTCTGTAGTCATTCTGTATGCCACCGCCTTCTTGAAGGTGTTCTTGGCCGGATAGATACGCAGATGGATATCGGTTGGGTTCCAACCATTGGCCGCGTCGACGTCACATGGGCACGCCGAGGAAACACAGACCATGTCTTTGAGGGCGCGAAACAAAACGTAGTCGCCCGGCCGCGACCATGGTTCATCGAAGTATATTTGATTGGTGGCATCGACATTTGTGTTAAAAAATAGATTCATCGCCATCCAGCCGCGGCGCGGCGCCACCGCATAAGGATCGAGTACACGGTTGAAGTTATCCGAGCAATTGACGTGACCGGGATAACCTCGGTCTTCATAATATTTCGCGGTGCACGCGAGCCCAAAACTGTCATGGCGACCACACGTATCATGGATCACCTCCACCATGGCCTGCATATCCTGGTCGTAGAACTTGGCATATAAACCGGGACTGGGATAGGCGGCACCCATCAGATAACGCGTTGTCGTCGCATCCAGGCAACGCTCAACGCCTTTACTGAGCTGAGCGGAATCGAAACACTGAAAGTCGGAACACTCGCGACCCTCGACATCGATAATCTGGATATACTCGCCGGCCTTCACTTCATAGGCATGCGCGGTGCGGCGTTTAATGCGCACATCTTCACGTGCGTCGGCCAGTGGTGCCGGCAATGCCGGCTCACCATTGGTCTGTAAGTGTGTGCGCCGCACAAACACGACCAAATCGGTGGGTGGGTTTTGTTCATGCACCAGCATGGGCCCACCCGGAGCGGCGATCACGCAAGTAAGATCTGCCTGCGCCGTGAAGCGTGCTTTCTCCCCGGCAGCAGAGTCGGGTGCAAATAAATGCGTCGCGCGCGCATTTTTAAAATCGATATTTCTACGCTGCAGGCCGGCTGCTACCCGACGTGCATCTTCGCTGTCACCAGACAGAATTTGGGCCGTGCCAACCGCCGCCGCACCACCACCAGCGCCAAGTAGGGCCGGATCAGCTCGGCCGCTATCATCGAAGGCCGAAAGCTCGCAGACCTGACGGCCTTGCGGATCAATAACCTCTAGGGCGTCGCCGGCAGATAGCGCCAGTACGGTGGCACCGCCGCCACGTACCTGGTAGCGTTCCACCCCCGGCCCGAAAAGCGGCAAGCCTGGTTGCAATAGACGCGGTCGCCAACGTTCCTCCAAAGCCCTCACGCTCTCCACCATAATCTGATCAACCTCGTTTAGCCGACCTGGGAAAAGGCGGTTACTCTTTTTCGACTCCCATCAAGTCACCGCGCGCCTTTTCGAGGTGGCCGGTGATGGCTCGAACTGCGTGCTCAATATCGCGACTGGCAATTGCCGTGTAGAGCTCGCGATGCTGCTGATTGTACTCGGCGATGCGTGCGGCGCTAAGGATTTTGTCTTTGCGCGCGTTCCACTGGGTGTGCCGGCGCACCTCGTTAATATGTCGATAAAGCCACAACAGAAGTGGGTTGCGGCTGCTCTCTGCCAGCGCTAAATGAAACGTCTCGTCACCACGCGAAAAATCTTCCACGTTATCCTGGGCGCGCTCGACGACGGTAAGCGCTTCCAGCATGCGTTGAAGATCTTGCGCATTCGCATTCATGACGGCCAAACGCGCCATCTGCGGCTCCACCACGAGGCGGACGTCAATGAGTTCAAGTGGCGAGGTAAGCTGGGCGATGTCCTCATGGTCGGCATGACCGCGGTAGCATACGAAGGTCCCGCTCCCCACTCGACGTGAAACCAGATTCATTCCCTCGAGCCGGCGCAACGCTTCACGGACGGTGCCGCGCGATGCGCCAAACTGTAACGCCAGCGCGCGCTCCGCCGGTAGCCGTTCACTGTAGCCATAA
>CAXMNC010000286.1:0-14931 GCA_964194625.1 Acidiferrobacterales bacterium | reverse complement strand
TGCCGTTAGTCAGGAAATCTTTGCCGATGGCGGTCGTCGGCAGATCCAAGGCGAGTTCGGGCACCTCACGCCCGACATGGGCAGTGAAGGTATTGCTGTTAGGGCCGGGCCAGAGGACGTATTCCCATTCGTAGGGGTAGTCGCGCACTGCCTGTTCGATGCGCGGGATCGCGCGGGTGGCGGCGTCGCCGCGCAGCTCGGCGACGACCACTGGCGCATTGCCGAACCAGGAGCGATCAGGGGCGTCGGGCGCGGAGGTGACTACCGGCAGGTTGCGCCACTTACGCCAACCCACGACCTGGTGCACGGTGTAGCCGTTAGCTCCTTGGAGTTTGGTAGCGATCCAGGTATGCACGGCGAAAATACCCCGCCAGTTTAGGGCGCGCGCCGCATAAACCTGTACTACTGCCTCACGAGTCGTGTCTGGGTCGGGTGCAATACCGCTCGGGGACCGATCGGCAGTACGCCAATCCTGTCCCAGGTTGATCTTGCCGCAAGCAACCATCAACAACGGGCCTGCCAGCAGCACACCCAAAAACATACCGATACGTTTGAACCATTTCATTGCGCTGGCCGAATAATACACGATTTGCTAATACGCTCCCTTATCGCGAATAACCCCGGCGCCAAAATAGAAGCAAGCGGGATTATTCCAACAACAGCTTAGGCAGTCCGGCAATACTGTCGATGGCGAAGGTACCAATTTGCCGTAGACCTTCAAGTCACGGGAAAGTTCATCGCAATCTCGCGATGAAGCACCTTATCGACACACGTCATTCCTTAGGGCGCCATTTCTGAATCCGATTATTGCCATAGTCGGCTACAAACACAGTACCGTCGCTAGCCACCGCGACCGCAATGACATGATTGAACTGGTGCGGTCCATTGCCCGGTTCCCCGAAGGCCGTTAAGAACGTGCCGTCGGGCGAGAACTTTTGAATCCGGTTGTTATAGAAGTCGGCAACGAAAACATTGCCCTGGAGATCAAGCGTGATGCCGGTAACTGTGGCGAACCAGCCGTTGAAAGGACCGAAAATATTGATGGCGAAGGGCCCACCCCATTTGCGCAGAAAACCGCCAGCGCTTGAGAACACTTGGACCCGGTCGGCATAGCCATCGGCTACATACAATGTTCCGTCAGCAGCAAGCACCACGTCCGTGGGATAATTGAACTCACCCGCCCAGATCCCGATCTCACCGGTGTCGCCCCATTGCTTGATAAAACCGCCATCAGCGCGCAGATGCTGAACGCGTTGATTGTAAAAATCCACAACAAAGAGGTCCCCATTGGGGGCGACGGCAACGCCACCAGGAGCGTTGAACTCACCGGGGCCTGATCCGGCGTGACCGATCACCCGGTGTGGCGTACCGTCGAGGGCAAATACTTGAATGCGGTCATTCCAATAATCGGCGACGTAGAGCTCATCCTCCGCGATGGCCAGGTTCATCGGACGGCCAAGCTGACCGGGGCCATCGCCCTTGGTGCCAAACTCGCGCTTGAACTGACCGCCAAGATCAAAAACCTGGATACGGGCGTTGCGTGCATCACTGACAAATACCTCGGTCTCCGTGACGGCGATACCGGTGGGATCGTTAAACTGACCAGGCCCCGAGCCCGGTTCACCCCAGGCAGCGACAAACACATAGCCCGGTTCCTTTGCGAAAGGCACCCATAGAAGCCAGGCAACGACAAAGAGGCCAAGTACGACTGCGCCTACGCCCGTAAAGATTTTCCAAACCGTGTTGCGCGTCATGGGAAATTCTCAGCTGCGACTTAGAAGTTAAACCGGGCACTTATACGCGCGACGTAATCGTTCTCAAGCGCGGTGCCGTTCAGGTCTTGGGACACGGGTATCTGCACCGCGCCTTCGACAATCCAGCGCTTAGTGACGTACTGCACCCCTGGCGTAAGAAACAATGTCGTGCCCCCCGAATTGGGGTCGGTGCTTCCGCCCACGCGGTTCTTGTCGCGGTGAATCAGATTGGCCTCGATCACGCCATAGAGGAAGCCCGGTACCCCACCGGTCAACTCACGCGGCCGCAAACGATATTGCAGCGATCCGTCCAGGCGTATGACATCCCCGGCTTCGAAATCATTGGCCTCATTATTGGCGCGGTAGCTGAACTGGCTGTCGACCTGGTAGTCGAGCGTCTGGTAGGTCGCCACCACGCCCACGAAAGGGTCCCAAGAACCCGAGCCCACCTGGACGCTGGGTGGCAGCCGACCAAGGGCGTCGGTTTCATCGTCCTCGCCAGTCGGTGCCTTGATGCCGAAAAAGGGCGCCACGCGGAAGTTGCGGCCCGGCCGATCGCGCTGGACCACCGTGTAACGGCCGAACACGCTGAGGTCGCCAAAGCCGTTAGTGCTACGGGTGACGCGCTGCCCGCCGGTCGTGATCTTCAATTCGTTATCAAGGTAGGGCAGTACCCCGAACAGCACGAGCTTGTTGGTCACTCCGTACCCCAAGACCGATACGGCCGCCTGCGAAGTGCGGTCACGATCGGCGCCGCTGGGGTCATCATCCGATTGGCCGGAGATAAGCTGCTGGCGAAAGACGAACTCATCCTTGGCCACTGGCAGGGCGGTGTTAAACGTGATCGGCGCGCCTGAGGCGATGATCGTCCAGCTCGTACTCGCAACGAACAGAACGGCCGCGCCCAAATGGAGGTACTGGGACATTTTCTACTTGCCTACCATCTTCATTCAATGCCTTGGATCTGGGAGAACGCCCGCAAGGTAAAGCCCGCGTCTTTCACCGCTTTGAGTGCTTGGGCCTCGGTCAGGGCCGTACCCTCGGCCATGGTGACAATGACCGCCCCCTCTTTGAGTTCGACATCGATCTTTTCCACACCCTCGACGGTGCTCAGTTTCTTTTCGATGCCGTAGGCACAAAATGGGCAGGCAAGACCATCTATCTTCAACTGGTAGATATTGGGTCCAGCTTGGGCACCTAGCGGCGCTAACAGCATTACTAGCATTAAGAACGTCGCGCTTATTCGAATCATGAACACCTCCTTTTTTCTGTCACCGCCGGGTTAAAGCGCCACATCGGCTGCGGTTACTCCGCGTGTCTAACGCCATCGAGGAATCGAAGGTAGTGCTCAGGCAGCCCATGGGCTCGTGCACCCTCACGGAGTAAGGTGATATAGCGCAGTGACGGATTGCCATCTGTCTCCTTGCCGTCAGCGATATAAGTGACGCCCTCCAATGGGTGGCCGTTAATGTCCTCAGCCTCGACCCACAGGTGCCGATAGCGTCGGCCGGGGACACCCTCGGTGGAGTCGAGGTGCAGCAAATCGAGCCGGCTGATCCGGTAAAGCACGCCCCAAACCTCCGCGCCCGCGTCAGGCGAAATATTCGCCGGCGCGGCTTTGCCGATTGGGCGACCTTCCAGATTAAAGCGCAAACGATATCCCCGTACGCAACCGGCCTGCCATTCAAGGGGCTGCATACCGCGCCGTTCGCGAAAGGCCTTGTCGTGCATGTTCGCACCGAAGGCAAAATACCAAACCTCATCCTCCGGTCGGCCGGTAACAAGAAGACCATGAAGCCGGTAATAGATTTTGGAGAGTGTCCAGGATTTGGCAATCACCCGGCGCAGCTTGATCATCAATCCAAACCTCCCGTCGAGCTCACGCGCAGGCGCCGTACTGTCAGAAATTGTAGAACGGCGGCGCCGATGCTTACTGCAAACACCCCGGCAAGCGATGTTACCTCTACGATTACGGCGCCGGCCAGTGGCAAAAGGGCGGCCGGCGCCACGAGCGCATTAAAATAACCGCTGTAAGCAGGTCTTCGATCATCGGGTGAAATTTCCATCAGGTAGCCGAGCATGGCAATGGTGATGCCATTGTCGACGGCACCGAGTAACAGGAACACCACCGCGAAGCCGGCCAATGTTGGCACACCCCAGGCCCCAGCCATCAACACCCAGAAAAGAATCAGCAAAGGCGGCGCGGTCCGCAGTACAACGACAGCTTGGAAGAGACTTTGCTTGCCGTAGCGATCGCCCCACCAACCCCACAGCGCATTCGACAAGAGCGCCCCCGTCGTTTGTGCGCCTAACAGAAACGCAACCTGTGCAGCCGAACCCTCTGTCGCGATCACCTGCAGGATGTAGAACGGGACCGCCATGACTACCCCACCGCCGAACCATTGTGCATATACGAAAAGACGGAAGCGGCGGTCGCTGCGAAACACCGCCACACCCTGCCGTAGGAATTCGACAAAGCCATCAGCGGAACTTTGCGGTAGCGGCGCGGCAGGTTCGCCGGCGGAAACAAACGATAGCGTCGATGTCAAGAGCAGGACAGCGCCCAACAGCACGACTGCAGCGTAGCCACCGGGGAAGGTCAAGGTATTAAATAATTCGTGCGCCGCCGCTGCGATACCAAGTGCAAGTAGGCCGCCACCGAAGAATCGGATCGCCAGCAAGCGGCTGCGACGTGCCGAAGCGACCGAGCGTGCGACGATGTCGTTGTAGGGGACGGCGACGATGCCACTGACGAATGCATAAACTGTCCATAGCGCAAAGAACAGTATAATCACGGAACGGTTGGGAAGGTCGCCGGCAATCGCAAGCAATCCAGCGACCCCAGCCAAACACACTACGCGCCCAAATGCGCCAATCATATAGAATGGCATGCGCCGTTGGCGCCGTTGCGCGAAATAGCCGACGAAAAGCTGCGGGAACAACCACCCATAACGCGAAATGGCGGCCGCCGCGCCGACAGCGTATGTGCTACCGGTCAAGCCGTGGACCAGGGCCGCAATTATCGTGCTGGTATCAACCGCCGCCGCGCCGCCCTGGAAGAAAACGCCCGCAGCCGAAATACGCCAGAAACGCTTCGTTGAGTCACGAGCGCGCAGCGGCGTCTCCTTTGACCACCTGCAAGTCGCCAAGCGCAACGCCGTTCCTCCACAATGCCAAGGCGCCGATGCCGGCGACGGTTAACATGCTTGAGAATTGAACTACTAACACCATCGCCAACGCCTGTTCTTCCGCAACGCCGAGCAGGTCCAGCGCAAAGATCGCACCAAAGAAAAAACCGCCCGGAATCCGCGCAAGACGGGTGAGGATGATCAGAAAGCCGAGGAACACAACCAGGAAAACGTAGTCCGCCGGACGGAGCACGACCCCGAAGGCCAGCCCCGCCCACAGAAAGTGTGTGATGGCGATCAGCTTGATCAGAATACTGGCGAGCACAATGCTGACGCCTCGCCAAGCCGCCTGCGGCCACACGATGCCCTCGGCGAAGGAACGCATGAACCTACCGGCCGGAGCGGCGAAGCGCGCCGGCAGACGACCGATCAGCCGTATGATCCAATTGTCACGGCGCTGAACGTGACGCTTGTAACGGGCGAGCGCAATAAATAGCAGTGTGAACAAAACCAATCCGCCGACCCCGCCGACCGTCAGCCCAAAGCGTATGCCGCCGCTTGGGTCGGGGAACACGGTGAGGGTCAAGGCAAGCGCGACAAAACCGCTGAAGACCACACCGTCAACCAGCCGGTCGATGGCGGCGGTGGCCAACACAGCGCTCACCGTCAAATTTTCCAGTCGAGCGACGAGCCAAGACCGCACCAGCGGGCTCACGCCAAAGGGAATAAGCAGCGTGGTCAGATAGCCGGCCATGATCGCGCCGAACAGGCGCAGCGTGCCGATCGAGCGGATTGCATAGAGCAGCTGTCGCCATTTCCAGGCGCGGACCAGTTGCTCGAGCGCAATCGCAAGCGGCACTAGCAACAGATACCCCACATTGGCCTCGGCGACGAGCGTGCCCAGACGTCCGAAGTCGATGCGCCATAACACCCAGGCGAGTACTGCCACACCGACTAATCCGGCGCCGATTGACCACCAGTGATGCCTCCACTTGCCCGCTGCCTGTGACATCATTTGGTGACACCTTAAAAATTAAACTGACCACTCACGCGCGCAAGACTATCCACCTATCCACATACAATCCAAACCGTCGAGTGCCATATGAATCAACAAGCCGGCACCTACGATACGCAATTGCGGGATGGCTACCATCGCGGTATACCCGGCGATAGCAATATACGAATGCAGTGGATGGAAACCTATCCCGCAGCGATTTGGATCATAGATGGGGGTTGCCAGCAAATGATCGAGGTCCACCACTATGGTCAGAACCATGATTAGCCATACCTGTCGCCAACGCGGCCTGAATGCGAGCCAGGCAACCGGCCCTGGGACGAGGGCATGCGCTATCAGATGAATGATTGCACGTGTCATTTCTTCAAAGGCATTAGATTGGATTAGAGCACGCCTGATCACTTGATGCTGAAGGCGAGTCGACGATACCCGCAGGCAGATAAAGGATATTACCCGGTAGACGGAAACTTCCTGCTATAGTTAGGGTCGTAATTGTCATTCCGGCGTCATCGTCGGGGTTCCTTGTAGGACCCTTCAATTAGGACCTAACTACGTGAACAAACCGAGTGTGTTGTTATTGCTGGCTGGATTGCTGGGCTGGCAGCAGCTGGCGATGGCTGAAAAGGCAGTTGCCCCTGAGGTGCTCAAGGCCGTCGAAAACGCCATTCCGGGAATGAAGCCTGACCGTGTCAATCCCGCCCCCATCCCTGGCTTGTACGAATTGGTCTATGGTCCGCACGTCGTTTACGTGACCGCAGACGGGCGCTATATGGTACGCGGAGACATAGTTGATCTCGAGAAGCGCGAAAACCTAACCGAAATTAAGCGTAAAGAGGCCCGCCTCACCACCATCAGCGATCTCGACGAGGATGGCATGATCATCTTCGCGCCCGCGCAAACCAAATACTCGGTCACTGTTTTTACCGATATTGAATGCGGGTATTGCCGCCGAATGCATCAACAGATGGCTGAATACAATCGTCTCGGCATCGCTATCCGCTACCTGGCATTCCCGCGAGCGGGCGTCCCCTCCAATACCTATGATCAGATGGTCTCAGTGTGGTGCGCCGATGACCCCCGGCAAGCGATAACCATCGCCAAGACCGGCAAGCGCGTAGACCCCAAGCAGTGCAAGAACCCGGTACGCCAACACTATGAACTAGGCCAGGCGGTTGGTGTACGGGGTACGCCGACTATGATCTTGGAGAATGGCGAGATAGTCCCCGGCTATGTGCCGCCGCAGCAATTGGTGCAAATGCTTGAGTCGCCAAAATCAGCCACCTTGACTCCCTAAAACTTCCCAATCATCCAAGCAACTAACCCGGCGCACTCTCGGCAACGTTGGCCTTCAGCCAGCGATCGTAGACATCGGGGGGCCACAACACCTGAAACCAAGTAATAACGGCCTCAATCTCTTGTTCGTTTAGCCGTTCCTTGTAGGCCGGCATGACGGGAATGCCGTTTCTAGCCAGCCCGTTCTTGATAATTGCGACCAAATCCGGCTGAGGGCGCTTCCAATCGTTACCGGTACCATTCAAAGGCGGGGCAGCGGTAAACGTGCCGTCGCTCGGGCTTTGCCAGTCGGGATGGCCTTCTCCCTCAGGCCCATGGCACTGAAGACAATGTTCACGATAAAGGGCGACCCCACGCGTAAGGCTCTCAACGGAAAAATCACGGCCGGGGGCAGGCGTGGACGCTGTAGGCATCGCTGTTACTTGGGGTTCTGATTTTACGACTTTGGTGCTTGATTCCTGTCGGTCGCAGGCGACCAGCGCTAGCGCGCCAAGAACGCCAAGCATCCAGGTGTGCCTCATGCGCCTTGCCCCATCCATTAGACTTGTAGTGCTCCTATATTAATCAGGGCCTAATATAAATAAAACGATAACACCGACCGCTCGTCGGCCCCCACGGCGCTAAAGTAAGCGCGCCCACCCAATTACGCCTAACTACGACGTAGTCGTCAATCTCTTGAAGGCCTCATAGTACTTCTCCGAAGTTCTGGCGACCACGTCTGGCGGCAACGTAGGCCCGGGCACCTTCTTATCCCAATCCAGCGTTTCCAAATAATCACGGACATATTGCTTATCAAAACTCGGTGGGCTCGATCCAGGCGTATAGGTATCCGCCGGCCAGAAGCGCGAAGAATCGGGAGTCAGGACCTCATCAATGAGTGTAAGTGTGCCGTCGTCATCAAGCCCAAACTCGAACTTGGTGTCGGCGATAATAATGCCGCGCCCGAGAGCGTGCTCGGCTGCCTCGATATAGAGTTGCAGACTAATCTGTCTCACCCGTTCCGCCAGTTCGGGGCTGATCAATTCTGCTGCCCTATCGAAACTAATATTGTCATCGTGATCGCCAACATCGGCCTTAGTCGAGGGCGTAAAAATCGGCTCGGGTAATTTGTCAGCTTGCAACAAACCGACCGGAAGCTCGATCCCACATACAGCGCCGGTTGCTTGGTAGTCCTTCCAACCGGAGCCTATGAGGTAACCACGTGCGATCGCTTCGATCGGCAACGGTTTTAGCTTGCGCACAATCATCGCGCGTCCATCGCGCAGCGCCTGCGCCGCCATCTCAGGTAAAGCAACCTGGTGAGCATCTGATACTAGATGATTAGACACGATGTGCTGCGTCCGACCAAACCAGAAATTCGATAGCGCCGTGAGTACCCATCCCTTACCGGGAATCGGTGTTGGCAGCACAACATCAAAGGCCGATAATCTATCGCTGGCAATTATCAGCAACTTGTCGTCGTCGACCCCATAGATGTCACGCACCTTGCCGCGACTAACCAGCGGGAGCTTTTCTATCTGTGATTCGAATAACACCTCCGATGTTTCCTTCATACCTATCTCATGTCGGTCTGGTGGGATCGTTAACAAGGGTTACATCTTATATTGATGCCGCGAAAAGACCAAACTGGTTTCGCTATGCACTCTTAACGTCGAGAATTACTATACCTGACGCTCATAATCACAACCAGCTAGATACGCACAGTGGTCACCAAGCCATCAAACACCATATCTGCGTAGATGTGATTTCCGTCAGCACTCAGATGTATTTGATCCTCGGCGAGGAATGTACCTAGATCTACTTGCCGCTGCGTCATCATCGATGGTAAGTCAATGCACGATGTCTCCAACTCTTCGGCTATCTGTCCAATGGCAATATTGTAAGGTTCAACGTTGTCTTTATAGCTTTGTCCATTCCCTTGCTCGCCGGATACGGCGCCAATGGTATGACTGATGATGAATACACTTCGCCCTTGATGTACGGTAATAATGCGATGAAATTCGCGCAGATTCTTTTTGAACTCATCTAGCCCAACCCGGGGTACTACCGCCCAGTCACGCACATTGGCATCGTTAAAACCAAACTGCAGCACTACCAAACCGGGTAACACAGGCAAAAGGTCTTCATCCAAACGATCAAAGCCCTGTGCCGAGGTGTGGCCACCAATGCCTAGGTTGTGCACCTTGAATCTGCCGGGCTTCCACTCATCCAGCTGAGATTGCAATACCGTCGGCCATCTATCTGTTGGTGCAACTTCCGCCGCCTCAGTGATGGAATCTCCAAAACAGATGATGTTCATAGTCTGGATCAGGCTATGCTAGCGCTTCAAGTCCGTCGCCCGTCGCAACGCGGTCTGGCCGAAACGATCCTTTATGGAATCGGTGAGCGTATCGATTTGTCCCTGCTTCTCGCGTTCGGACTCTTCGAAAAGGCCAACCTGTCCTGACTCGTCCGCAAAACCACTTACGCCTATTCCTAGAAGACGTACGCCGCGATGCTCGGCGGAAAGATTCTGTTCCAACAACGCTGCCGCCACATGCCATATTTCTTGGGTTATGTGCGTCGGCTCTGAGAGCGTACGCGCTCGAGTTATAGTTCGAAAATCTGCAAAACGAATCTTGATTTGTACCGTCCGGCCATACAGTTGGTGGCGTCGCAATCGCTGACCGACTTGTTCAGTGAGTTCTAAAAGCCAAGATCGCAACGTCTCCCTGTCAGTGATATCTACATCAAAAGTCGTTTCGTGTGATATCGACTTGGCCTCACTATCAGGTACAACAGCGCGATTATCGATCCCGTGCGCAAGTCGCCATAAGTGAGTTCCCACTTTGCCGAAGAGCTTCTGTAGTTCCGCCTGTGACAACTGGCGTAATGCGCCGATTGTATGCACGCCGCGCTTATGTAACGTTCTCTGGGAAACCTTGCCAACACCCCAGAGACGGCTTACTGGGAGTGGATCGAGAAATTCCTGCACGTGATCGGGATCGACCACCAGGAAACCATCAGGTTTATCTAAATCGCTTGCGATTTTTGCAAGGAACTTATTCGGCGCAACACCAACGGATGCGACCAGGTTTAGTGTCTCGGCGATTTCGGTCTTGATTTTGCGGCCGATCTGCGCAGACGAACCGAATAAGGCTTCACTCGCCTTAACATCAAGGAACGCCTCATCCAAAGAGAGCGGCTCGACTAATGGGGTATGACGGTGAAATATCTCTCGAATCTGATGCGATACCTTCGCGTAATAGCTATGTCTCGCTGGCAGCACCACAGCATGCGGACACAGGCGCCGCGCGGTTGCGGCCGGCATGGCGCTGTGTACACCATACTTGCGAACCTCATAGTTGGCCGCGGCTACCACGCCTCTACCCTCTGGTGTGCCACCAACAATGACGGGTTTGCCTGCTAGTTCGGGTCGGTCACGCTCCTCGACCGAACAATAGAAGGCATCCATATCTATGTGAAGGATCATGCTGCACAGGTGATCTAGAGAACAACAGCTATGGTATCAGCCTCAGTGCGATCGTGTCTGCCGAAATCATTGTGTTGTTAATTCAACGGAGTGATTCTTGCGTCCATTGCCGTAGTGGGTATCGCGTTTCTCCGGTTTTTCAATGTCTTATTCCGTCTAAGCGCGCGACGCTGGACTTCTATCCCCGTTCTTGGATAAATTGCATTGGAATAAGCGAGTATTGAATTGACGGAGGATAAACTAGATGAACACACAGGGGCTTGAAAGTACGGCCAAGGCGATAGTCGCGCCTGGAAAAGGCATCCTTGCCATGGACGAGAGCACGCCCACCTGCCTGAAACGATTCGAAACGCTGGGCATCGAATCGACAGAGGAAAATCGGCGCACATACCGAGAGCTGTTGATAACGACAGAGGGCCTATCACAATTCATCAGCGGCGCCATTCTTTTCGATGAAACGATTAGGCAAAAGGTAAGTAATGGCACGCTGTTTCCCGACTATATGGCTAAGGTTGAGATCATACCGGGCATTAAGGTGGATACTGGTGCCAAGGACCTCGCTGGCTTCCCGGGCGAAAAAGTGACCGAAGGATTAGATCGTCTGCGCGAGCGGCTCGCGGAATATGCAGGCCTAGGTGCACGTTTCACCAAATGGCGCGCTGTAATCACCATCGGTGACGGCATCCCCAGTCAGGGGTGTATCGACGCCAATGCGCATGGACTGGCGAGATATGCGGCGCTGGCACAGGAAGCCGACATGGTACCGATCGTCGAACCGGAAGTACTCATAGACGGGAGTCATACGATCGCGGAGTGCTATGACGCAACGCATAGTATATTGCGTGCCGTCTTTCGGGAGCTCGCCGGTCAGGGTGTGTACCTTCCTGGGATGATCCTCAAGGCGAGTATGGTGATCTCAGGATTAAAGTGTCCCAATCGTGCTGGCATCAGCGAGGTCGCCGAGCACACCGTGCGCTGCCTGCTCGACACGGTACCAGCAGATGTCCAAGGCGTGGCATTTTTGTCCGGTGGTCAGAGCAACGAAGAGGCTACGGCCCATCTAAACGCCATGCATAACCTCGGCAAAGACCTACCGTGGCCCCTGACCTTCTCATATGCCCGCGCCTTGCAGCAGCGGCCAATGCAGATATGGCGGGGCGATGCCGCCAATACCGCGGCGGCACAGGCGGCGCTTTATCATCGGGCCAAGCTTAATGGTGCGGCTTCGTTGGGCAATTACGACGAAGGCATGGAAAGAGAAGCCGCCTAAAACTTCCAACGCCAAGGCGCACGACTCCATGGCAAGGATTGTTCCCGATGGGCAGGAAGCCCAAGTGCCGCAAGTTCAGGACGAACAGGAGCGGCCAACAATCCCTTTGCATTTCCGCCATCCATGGCGGTCAGAAGGAGGACGACTGCAGGGCAAGGATTGTTTCCGACAATCCTTTTGCATTTCCGCCCTCCCTGGCGGTCAGATGCAGGAAGGTACGACTCCAGGGAAGGAGGAGGTAGAGTTGCGCCGGGAGCAGCAACCGAGAGCAACGCAGGCGACCGGCAGGGACGCTGGAAGTTAGAACAACGCAGGAGCAGTTGTCGGAGCAGTTGCCGGAACAGCGATCGAGAGGCGCAAAGATTTTAGACTTAATACTGCATTACACCAGTTACTCTTTGCGTTCTTAGCGTCTTTGCATCCTCGGCCCCGCAGGCGGTACTTTCTGCGCTCCCCATTCCCGGTTCGCTAGACAATTTCGGCGGGAGCGAAATTGGACCGCGCCTGAGCGACCCGCAGGGTGCACGCCAGGGATGGCGTGCATCAAAGCCCGGGGCTTGCTTTCCTTCGCTTCGCGATCCTGCTTCACTCGGAAGTCCAGGGCAGACCATCCCTGGTCTGCCCGTTCGCCGGGGCGAGCGTTCACTGGACCCTCGCCCTTATCCGGCTCACCCGTGGCAAGCCCGTTCAGCGCGATGATCCCTGCGCTACGCTGTCCCTGCTTCGCTTTGGCACCGGCCCAAGCCGTCTATGGCTTGGGCGTTCGGCGGGGCGAAGGTCCACTGGGCCTTCGCCTTCTACCGCCTCACCCCCGGACCTTCATCTTAGCCCGCTTCACCCCTGTACCGCTCCTGCGTTGAGTTGTTACTTGCGTTATTACAAGAGCAAGCCCGCTGGATTACACGTCCGGTAGGGCACCGACGCGCACGATACGCATACTGTTGGTGCCGCCCGGCGCCTTTAGCGGCTCGCCGATGGTAAGGATCACCAGATCACCTTCACGCACAGCACCAAGACGGCGTAACGCATCGACCGTCTGTTTCATGATTTGTGCTGGATCAGTACCGGGGAGAGCGAAGCTGACAGGATAGACACCCCGAAAGAGAGCGACTTTTCTACACGTCCGTTCGTGCGGCGTCATCGCATATATCGGGACGGCCGAGCTAATACGTGACATCCAAAGGGCAGTGGCACCCGACTCAGTTAGCGTCGCTATCGCCCGCACCGGCATGTGGTTGGCGCTATACATAACTGCCATGGCAATCGCTTCGTCCACGCGTCCAAACTCAATATCGCGACGTTCGCGCGTCCATTCTGTTTCATGCTGTTTTTCGGTTTCACGACAAACGCGATCCATAGCCAATACCGCCCCGACTGGATAGTTTCCGATCGCGGTTTCTGCTGACAACATCACCGCATCGGTACCATCCAAAACGGCGTTGGCGACATCCGACACTTCGGCTCGGGTTGGGATCGCGCTATTGATCATCGACTCCATCATTTGGGTAGCCGTAATAGCGACTTTGTTACACTCACGAGTAAGCTTAATGATTCGCTTTTGGATAGGTGGTACTGCAGCATCACCAATTTCCACGCCAAGATCGCCACGTGCAAGCATGATTGCATCGGCGGCCTCGATGATCTCATCAATCGCATCGACTGCTTCGACACGTTCAATCTTTGCGACCACACCACCGGTTGCGCCCGCACTATGAAACAATTCGCGCGCTTCATTGACATCCGCCGCCGAGCGTATGAATGACACGCCCAGGTAATCGGCTTCGATCTCGGCCGCGGTAGTAATATCGGCTCTATCCTTTTCGCCAAGTACTTCGGCCGATAGCCCACCACCCTGCAGGTTGATTCCCTTAGAGTCTGCAAGCTCACCGCCGTTGACAACACGACAACACACTTCCGAGCCGAGTACCTGATCGACCCATAGCACAATGCGGCCATCATCTAGCAGCAGCGTCGTGCCACGGCGGACATCTTCGACCAACCTCTTGTAGGTGATACCGACTCGCTCTTGGGTGCCCTGGGCTAACGGCAGTTCCGCATCAAGAATAAAGTTGTCGCCCGCTTGCAGGTCGATACTGCCGTTCCTAAACTTGCCGATACGAACCTTTGGGCCTTGAAGGTCAACCAATACCCCAACGTGGCGCTTGTGGGCATGCGCGCATTCACGTACAGCTTGAGCACGGCGGCGCTGGATTTTGGTATCACCATGCGAGAAATTTAGACGAACAACATCGACACCCGCCTCAATGAGCTTATTTAGAACCTCTGGGTCGTCGGTAGCCGGACCCAAGGTAGCAATAATCTTGGTTTGGCGAAGCACTACGGTTGCGGGCAGGTATCGTAGAACAAAGTCATATATCAACCATAGGTGACACAGTTTTTACTGGCAACCAAATATCCGAGTCATCCATCATCGCTGGGTAGCGCGTTCTTCCAGGATCGCGACCGCCGGCAACGTCTTGCCCTCCAAGAACTCAAGAAAGGCACCGCCACCGGTGGAGACGTAGGAGATCCTGTCGGCGATCTTGTACTTGGCAATGGCGGCCAACGTATCCCCGCCACCGGCAATGGAAAACCCAGGGCTGTCGGCAATCGCGTGTGATAGACGTCGGGTACCGCCACTAAACGGTTCGAATTCGAAGACGCCGACCGGCCCGTTCCAGACAATGGTACCAGCCGCCTTCAGAATTTCGGCAAAGCGCTCGGCGGTCTGGGGGCCGATATCGAGAATCAAATCGTCGCCAGCCACGGCATCAATGGGTTTCAGTTCCGCCGGTGAATCTTCCGAAAACTTCTTGCCGCAGACGACATCTACCGGCACTGGAATCGCCGCGCCTCGGGCCTTAGCTTTTTGGCTAAGCCGTTTGGCTTCGCCCACGAGATCAGGCTCGTATAAAGACTTACCCACATCATGGCCAGCCGCAGCGATGAATGTGTTGGCAATGCCACCACCGACGATCAACTGATCGACCTTCTGTAAA
>CAXMNC010000285.1:0-6577 GCA_964194625.1 Acidiferrobacterales bacterium | reverse complement strand
CCACATGTATCACCCATCGATTTACGACGAGAGCCTTTCCTGATTTTGCAAGCAAGGTTTGTGGCCTTTGCAAAACGCGCCCTATCCCGCCACATCTTCATATGTTTGACCGCCAAGAGGGTGGATGATTTTCACCAGCGGGTATGGTAGTAATCTGCACCTATGCTGACCGATCAGCAAAAGCTAAGTATCCATGCCTGTTAATAATATGTTTGTCCGTAACCCGGCGGGGAATACACCGGTATTGAAAGACTGGGGCGTCAATTCCGAATATGGTGTGTTACGAGATGTTTTGCTAGGTCCGCCAGACAACTTTCATTGGTTGCCAACCAGTTCTCTTTCCAAGGCGACCCTACGGCGGGGCTGCGAATTCGACAAAGCATTGGCACTCAAACAGCACCGCGAGATGGTGCAGGCCTACGAGGACGCGGGTATTAAGGTCCATTTCCTTGAGGCCGACGAGAATCTCCCATACCAGGTGTTCGCTCGCGACTCGAATTTTATGACACCCTACGGTGCGGTGGTCACGCAGATGGCCCAGTGGTGGCGGCGCGGAGAATATGCACCGGTGATTCGCTTTTATCAGGACCTCGGCATTCCTATTTACGATATGGTCACGGCTGGATCTTTTGAAGGCGGTGATTTCGATGTCATCGAACCGGGCTGCGTGCTCATTGGCTATGGGGGTGAACGTACTCAAGAACACTCAGCTCAACAAGTCGGGCAGTGGTTCGAAAAGGAAGATTGGGAAGTCAAGATCGTCGATTTCGACGAGTTTTATGTACATATCGATTTAATGGTATGTATGGTGGCGGAAAAGCTTGCCGCCGTTTGCCTTGAAACGACGGATACGCAAGTTGTGCGATGGCTAAAGGGTAAGAATATCGAAGTTATCCCAGTCAGTTTTCAAGACACGATGGCACTAGGGTGTAACGTGATGGCACTGGGTAATGACGCCGTTATATCTACCGCACAGAGTCAAGATCTAAATCAGCAATTGCGCGCCCGTGGCTTTACGGTTTATGACCCCGACGTATCTCAGTTTACCCTTGGCGGCGGCGGCGTTCATTGTATGGCACAACCCTTGCGTCGCGATCCTGTCTAGTGCGGCGATCACCCTAGGTGGGAGACGGACCACCTGTGGCTAGCGTTCTTTTCTGAGAGGCTCCCGATGGTTGCCGACGAACGTCATCCCAGGCGTTGCTAATGCCTTTTCGCAAGCGATCCACCATGTCGTCGATCTGCTCATGCGTGATGATAAGCGGCGGCGAAAACACATTCATGTTGATCAATGGTCGCACGATGAGGCCGAGTCGCTGGCAATGCTCATCGATGCGCGCGCCCATTTCCTTGTCCAGCGCCAGCGCATCGTCCTGGCCGCTATCGACGACCGATTCAACACATCCCATCAAGCCCATCCCTCGCACATCACCAACAATGGGTATGTTGCGCAATTCCTGCAATCGGTCTTGAAAGTGTGGCGCTATCTCGCGCACGTGTTCCAGGATCCCTTCACGTTCAATAATCTCGATGTTTTTAAGCGCTGCAGCGCAGGCCACCGGATGCCCGCCGAACGTGAAGCCGTTTGAAAACAGTGTCGCGCCACCGACTTTACTCATCACCTGGGAAAAGGTCCGGTCGGAAATAAGCACTGCGCCAAGCGGAACGTAGCCCGACGTAATGCCTTTGGCGCAGGTGATGATGTCCGGTTCAAATTCGAAAACATCCTTCGAGGCGAACCAATGCCCGAGCCTCCCAAACGCGGTCACGACCTCGTCTGAGATATAAAGAACATCGTACTCTCGGCACACCTCAAGGCAGCGCTTTTGGTAGCCTTCCGGAGGCACGATCACGCCGCCGGATGCGAGAATGGGTTCCGCGATGAAGGCCCCAACCCTTTCCGACCCGAGCTCGAGGATCTTGTCCTCTAGATCCTTGACCTTGGCATCGCAGAAGGCCTCTATGCTCATGCCCTCGGGTCGCCAGTAGGGATTCGGTGCTGGCACGAAGTGCACCATATCGCTGATATCGAAAAAACTGCGATCGCGCTCCTTACCTGAACAGGAGGCCGCAATATAGGTGCTGCCGTGATAGGCCTTTTGCCGCGAGATGATGAGCTTCTTTTCTGGACGGCCTAGGATATTGTTGTAGAAATGCACAAACCGCACGGCGGAATCGACCGCCGTTGAACCGCCTGTCGTGAAGAAGACGTGCTTAAGGTCGCCAGGTGCCAAGTCCGCTATTTTTTTTGCGAGCAGCGCCGCAGGTTCGTTCGCAAGACCCCAAGGTGAGGTGTAAGTCATTTTCGTCGCTTGTTCGGCGATGGCTTCGGCCATTTCGACCCTGCCATGTCCGATCTGCACGCACCACATACCGCCAGGGCCGTCGATCAGCTCTCGGCCTTTGGAATCGTACAGGTAAATTCCTTCGGCACGGCAAATGACCGTGCGGTTCTGGTGACCGAACGTGGAGAGATCTTCCCAAGGGTGCAGGAAATAGTTATTGTCATAACTGCGGATCGTCTGTGTGTAATTGTCACGGCTCATCTTGTTTAGGCGTACGAATGTGAAGGCCGCCTACCTCCGAGATAGTGTGAAGAGTTCCAGCTGACCGATTGTAACTCTTTGGCACACAGTCGTGAAATCACGCCGTCAAATACTTGGAAAAAACTGCTGTCGGGCAGGTGTACACTCTTTTCGTTAACTTCGCCGAAGAGCCCCGAAAACTCGCGAACACGATTAAGGGACTTAAACCAGTCAGCTGGCCTTATCGGCTGGCGAAGACGCTAGGGTGTGCGTCATGACGTTTATGGAATGGCTCGAAGCGCTCAGTTATGTTGTCACCATCGTCGGGCTCCCGGGCGCAGTTTTTTCTTTCTGCACAAACAGCGAAAACACCGCGAGAATGAATTGACAAGATCACCTTTTACGGTCTAGGTTTCGCGGCATTGCATTTCAATAAAGAGCGAACAAGACTCGGGACCACGCGATATCTCGACGCAGTATCCGGGCGGTGATTCTTAAGCGTTGGCGATTGCATGCAGCGTTCCGCTAACTAGGGGAAGCATACAGGCTTAAACGCGGAGGATGATCGTGGGCGAGCAGGGCGAGCACCAGGACGAGTATCACGACGCCGTGGTGGATATGCTGGAGCTGATCTGGGGCAAGGGCTACATGACCCCGGGCGGGCCAGAGAACGTCAAGCAGGCGGTGCAAGGCCTCAATCTGCGGGACAAGCTGGTGCTTGACATCGGATCGGGCATCGGCGGTCCCGCCTTGGTGTTGGCGGGAGAACTGGGCGCGCGGGTGATCGGCCTCGATCTGGAAGCACCGCTAATTCGCCGTGCCGAGGGCTATGCGCGGGAGGCGGGGCTGATCGATCGCATCGAGTTCCGTCAGGTTACGCCCGGGCCCACCATCCAGATGGACGATGCTGCAATAGACGTGGTTTTCAGTTGTGGCGCCTTCACCCAGATCGAGAACAAGCGTGGCATGTTCCAGGAGGTCTATCGCGTCCTGAAGCCAGGCGGGGTTTTGGCCTGCTATGACTGGATGAAAAACGAAGGGCCCTACAGTGACGACATGCACTATTGGTTTGAGCTCGAGGGACTCACCTATGCCATGGACACGCTAGAGAACCATGGTCAACTGCTGAAAGACGTCGGCTTCGTCGATGTCGAGCTCGAGGATGCCTGGCGGTGGTATCGCGACTGTTGTCGTGACGAGCACGAACGCATGAAGGGTCCATTGAAGGCACAGATGATCGAGCTGCTCGGAAGGGACCAACAGGAGCACTTTGTTGCGAACTGGCGGGCCATGGTGATCGTGCTGGACAAGGGCGAGATGCGCCCAGGGCGCTATCGGGGTTTCAAGCCAGCCCAAACCCTAAGCTAGCCCTTGGAGCTTTCGGTCCACCACCTGCGTGAGGGTTAAGCATCTAGAACCGAGTGTGGGCTAGCAAGAAATCGATCAGCGCGCGAGTGGTCTCCGGATAGGGATGCACCGAGCTGGAAGTGACGCTAGCGGAGAATAATTCTATCATCAGCCGTATTCAAAGCCGAGTTGATCAAAACTTCGGTTTCAAAGAAGCTGACCCAGTTTTGATCTGCTGGCATGCGGGAGATTGTAATTTGTTGAGCGACTGAAAGCGGCTCGCAACACCACACTGAGGCGGCCGGGAAAAGCTCAACGGCGTTACTATCTAGTAATCAACCTGTCGTTTATTGAGCGCTTACGAAAAAAGTATCCCGCAGCCACTTCAACCAAACCAGAGAGACACCACCATGCCGCGTGACCCCCGTTACGACATCCTCTTCGAGCCGGTGCAGATCGGCCCGGTGACCGCCAAGAATAGGTTCTATCAGGTGCCCCATTGCACCGGTATGGGCTATGTACTTCCGCAAACCCTGGCGGCGATGCGTGGCGTCAAGGCCGAAGGTGGCTGGGGTGTGGTCAATACCGAGTACTGCTCCATCCACCCGAGTTCCGACGACTCGCCTTCGCCTACTGCGACGCTCTGGGATGCGGAAGACATTAAGGCGCATGCACTCATGGTCGAGCAGGTGCACGCCCACGGTGCGCTCGTCGGCGTTGAGCTCTGGCACGGCGGCGATGGCTTAGCTGCGGGCAATATCGCGAGTCGCGAGCCTCCGCTGGGGATGCAGAGCCGGCCGCTTCGCCGCAACTACGATCCGGTGCAAGGTCGGGCCATGGACAAGGCGGACATCCGCGAGCTGCGACGCTGGCATTCGGCAGCAGCGAGAAGGGCGAAGGAGGCTGGATTCGATATCGTCTACGTCTACGCCACGCACCACTATCTGCTTTCACAGTTTTTGTCGTCGTTCACCAACCAGCGCACCGACGAGTACGGGGGCACGCTTGTCAATCGCGTGCGCCTGGTACGCGAGCTGATTGAGGAGACCAAGGAAGCGGTGGGCGATACTTGCGCCGTGGCGGTGCGCTTCGCCGCCGACGAGGGCGAAGGCGAACCTGATGGAGAACGGCGGGAGATGTTCTCGCTGCTAGCCGAGCTGCCCGACCTCTGGGACATCACCGTTCACGACTACGATCATGAGATGGGAAGCTCACGCTTCGTTAAAGAAGCATCCTTGGAAGAGCGCACCGCCTTCGTCAAGTCACTGACCACGAAGCCGGTTGTCAGCGTTGGGCGCTTCACCTCACCGGATACCATGGTGGCGCAGGTGAAGCGCGGCATTCTCGACCTCATTGGTGCGGCCCGCCCCTCCATCGCCGATCCCTTCCTGCCGAAGAAGATCGAGGAAGGGCGTCTGGACGATATACGCGAATGCATCGGCTGTAACATCTGTTATGCGGGCGATGGCCTCGGCGCTCCCATTCGCTGTACCCAGAATCCGACCATGGGAGAGGAATGGAGAAAGAGATGGCATCCGGAAACCATCGCACCGAAAGGCTCGGACGATGCCGTGCTCGTCGTAGGGGCCGGACCGGCGGGCCTGGAAGCGGCGCGGGCGCTGGGAGAACGGGGTTACGCGGTTACCCTGGCGGAAGCGACCACCGAGCTTGGCGGTCGGGTTACGGCGGAAGCGGCACTGCCGGGTCTTAGCGAATGGATCAGAGTACGAGATTACCGTGTCCAGCAACTGCAAAAGATGGTCAAGGTCGAGATCTACCGGGCAAGCCGGTTGACTGCGACGGACGTGTGCTCTTTTGGGTTTCCCCACGTCGGGCTCGCCACTGGCTCGACATGGCGGACCGACGGCGTCGGCCGCTGGCACCAGAGTGCTCTCGCCAATCTGGGCCCCCGAGATCGGATCTTCGGTCCTGATGACATTCTCGCCGGGCGAATACCGGAGGGCGACACCTTGGTCTTCGATGACGATCATTACTATATGGGTAGCACGATTGCCGAGCGGCTTTGTGGCGAAGGCCTATCCGTCACCTTGGTCACCCCGGCTGCGCTGGTTGGTGCCTGGAGTGTCTACACGGCGGAACAAACCCGTACCCAGGCGAAGTTGATCGATCTCGACGTCGATATTGTGACCAATCACGTCCTCACGAGCTTCGATGGACGCGAGGCGAACCTAGCCTGCGTCTTTAGTGGACGCACGATTGGCAAATCGGTGCAATCGGTGGTACTGGTGACGGCACGTTTGCCTGACGAGGCGCTCTACCGTGAGCTCGCCAGTGGTCCTGAAGCCCTCGAGGCCGGCGGGATCAAAACGTTGACCCGAATCGGCGATTGTCTCGCCCCGGGCACCATTGCCGCAGCGGTTTACAGCGGTCACCGCTATGCGCGCGAGCTGGACGAGCCGGACCCGGGCGACGTGCCGTATCGCCGCGAGCGGGTAACCCTGTAGATAAGTGAGAGAGTTATGAGTATCGGGTCTTTCGACCGAGGCGCCAGCGTTGAAGAGATCGTTATTGCAATGAATGGCGACGGCGCAGTCATATTGCGTGAGTGCGTAATCCAAATCGCGCTGGGCCTTAGCTTTTAGCCAAGATCTAAGCAGTCTTAAGATCTTCCGCTGCTGCCATTTGCATGTCTCTTTCTCGCTGTTTTTGCTGACGCAGCATCAACCAACCAGCAATGAAGACAC
>CAXMNC010000284.1:0-5204 GCA_964194625.1 Acidiferrobacterales bacterium | reverse complement strand
AACAGTTTCCTCGCAGGCGCCTTCGAGTTGCGCTCGGGTATTCCGACTGGTGAGTCACCGGAGTCACTGACAGCCGACGTCGCCCGGGCCATGACCACGGACCTGTTCCTCGATTTCGTCGGCATCCTGATGGACAGCCGCAAAGCCGAGGGAATGGAGTTCACGATCAACTTGGTGACGCCGGACAATGGCGAGCAATTCGTGATCGAGCTCTCCAACGCTACGCTGACCAATATCGAGGGATTCCAGGTCGATGATGCAGATCTGACACTAACGATCACGCGGCTGGGCCTCGCGCAGGCGATGATGGGTGCGAAGTCGCTTGCTGACCAGATCACCGAGGGTTCGGCGCAGGCCGAAGGTAATGTCGGGGTGCTGAGCCAACTCGCTTCGACTTTGGTGCGCTTTGAGCTCGGCTTCGAAGTCTTTCCCGGCACTGCAGCCGCACCGGCGGGCGCAGACCTGAACGATTTTGAGGTCGGCCCGATCGGGGACCCGGTCGAGTAATCTTGAAGTACGCTATTCAGCTTTTTGAAATGAACCCGGCCTTGCGCCGGGTTTTTCTTGCTCCGCTAATGTCCGCTTTCGGCCATAAGCGGACATACAGGAATGGTCTCAGTTCGAAGCATCCAATGGATGCATGCTCGGTTCCATTACGGTCGAAGTTTTTTTCAATCATATGCGCGCTTCGGCAACTCGCTATATGGCTCACGCTATCACTAAATTACACTTATTTCGGCACGGATAGTTTTATACTTCGCGTCTCCCGTCATTTGCCAGGGAGATAAAAAGACATGCGTTTCTCGAGGGTGATACCGGCGAGAGCGTGGCGTGCATTCACTGCCCAACTCGGCCTCGCAGCGTTGCTGCTTATGGCAGGGTGTGCCAGTGCGCCACTGGACTATCCGAAGGAATCCTCCGTCGCGATCTCCGAAACCGCGGATTCCCGACAGGGCGAGCGCGTATCAGAGTGGATGGATGGCCGGATGGATCTCAACGGCTTCTATCCGTTCGCCCAGGGATTCGATGCTTTCGGTGCACGCCTGAAGCTTATGGACATGGCGAGTGTGAGCATCGACGCCCAGTACTTCCTGATGAAGCCGGACGACGCCGGATTTGTATTCCTGGCAAAGCTTCAGGAAGCGGCTGATCGTGGCGTCCGCGTACGCCTGTTGTTGGATGATATCTTCACCACGATGGACGACGTCGACCTGGCGATGGCGGACGATCACCCGAACATCGAAGTACGCATCTTCAACCCGATAGCGCGGAAAGGCGTCTACATGCTCAACTACCTCGGACATTTCAGCCTCGCGAACCGCCGCATGCACAACAAGGCGTTCATCGCCGACAACCAGGTGGCGATCGTCGGCGGCCGCAACGTCGCGGTCGAGTATTTCCAGCTCGAGACGACCGGCGAATTCCTGGATTTCGACATGCTGAGCGTCGGTCCCATCGTCCGGGAGGTATCCACCGAGTTCGATACCTACTGGAACCACGAGCTGGCGGTGCCAATGGAGGCGCTGTTCGATGAATCCGACACCGAGGCCATCGCGAAGGCGCGTGCCGGCTTGCAGCAGAACATGGAAGAGTCCGGGATGACGATCTACGGCGAATCCATAAACACGCCACTCATGCAGAAACTTCTCGCGCACGAGCTTGGCCCCTACATCGCGGAAGCTCGCTTGATTTACGACGAGCCGCAGAAACTTCTCGAGAAGGCATCCGAGGAACAGCAGATTGTAATCAACGAGATTCGCAAAGCCCTGGCTGCAGCCGAAAGCGAGATCTACGTCTTCACGCCCTATTTTATCCCCCGCAAGCGTGGCATCGAATTCATCAATGAGCTCACGGCCAGGGGAATCAGAGTCGTCGTGCTCACGAATTCACTGGCGACAAACAACCACACGTCGGTTCATTCCTCCTACATGTCTTATCGCAAAGACCTGCTGAGAGCCGGGGTCGAACTCTGGGAGGCGCGAGCGGACGCCGCGAAGATCACGACGCCTGAAGGGGAGACCCAGCTCGAGCAGCTGACGCTGCACACGAAGGGTATTGTGATCGACCGCAAGCAGGTTTTTGTCGGGTCTCTCAATCTGGATCCACGGTCCATAGACATCAATACCGAGATGGGCTTGTTGATCGACTCGTTCGAGCTCGGCGAACGACTCACGAATACGATGACCGAGCTCATTCCGAGAATCGCCTACCGGGTGAAGATGGACGAGAACAACAAGCTAACGTGGCACGCGACGATCGATGGCCAGGAAGTGGTCGAAACCCAGGAACCACAGACGTCGGCGTGGCGCAGATTCTCCGCCTGGTTTCTCAAGATTGTGCCGGAGAAACAGCTCTGACAAACGTCCAGCCGGTGCTCCAGGCGATACCCAAGTGGATAACAAACATAAGCGGAAAAGAAAGGAATGTGCTCGCCAAAGTGATTGTCTCTGGATTGCTCTCTACCTGTGGGCGGTAGGGGGTAGAACGGCGATTGGCAAAAAACGACTAGACCACACGAAGCGCGTCGCCTAAACCCACGCTTATACCGGAGGAAATGAAACCAGTACCAAGTACGTGAAGGATCGTTGACTTTCCTGTTCCTTGAGTCTCGCCACGCATAGCTATGTCGAGTAACGGTTCGACTTCGAATTACGATCAATCAGGACTCGGTAAATTCCAGCCAATAACACGAAGTAATCCATCATTCCAGGTACGTCATCAGCTTGGGAAGCTGAGGCCCTACCATTAGACGGCACCCGCTAAGTGTTTGGTTTCCGGAGATTCTACAGTCAGACGGTGTGACGAGTCACGGTTGGGTGGTAAAGGAATGGTGTCAGGGGCGAGGGCAATCACGCCCCCGCTACCAGAGTTAAAGGTCGACCCTCTTTGAGGGTCGGCCTTTTTGGTTTCTGTTCCGACAGTGCGAACGCGTATCCGAATGAAGTAACCGCGAACTTAACGATTCAGTCACCCAGGTACTCAAGAGCAACGGCAGTAAGCGCGATCGTTCCACTTGGCACCGCTTGCAGATCAACTTCAAACCGGGAATTGTGATTAACGAACGCGGGCAGTCGCCCATGCTTCATTAAGTTGGTGTAAGAGTCAGGTTCGCCACCACCAACCTCAATCATCACTACCTTCACGTCGTCGAACGGTGATGCGAGCATTTGGAAATCTTCAGACCCCATCAATGGTGGGATGCCCTCGAGCACCCTGTCCGGCCCCATCGCAACAACCATCGCGGCCCTGGCGCGCTCATAGTCTTCAGGCGTATTGATAACGGGCGTCGCATATCCTTTCATAATGTACTCGGGCATTTGGTCTGCCGGCATGTTGTACATCCGCGCAATGTTATCGGTGACCGACCTGATTCCTGAAATCATGGCGTCGCGTTCGACTTCGCGGTACCAGCGCAAATTGAGCTTCAAGGTTGCCGAGTCCGGGATGATGTTATTGGTGTCTCCGGCTTGAAAGGCGCCAACTGTAAGCACCGAAGGCTGGTACTGATCGACCACGCGCGAGACAACAGCCTGGTAACCAAGTGTCGCCATCGCCCCCATAATTACCGGGTCCTTCGCCGCGTTTGGTGTCGAGCCATGCCCACCAACTCCGTGAATAATCACGTCGATCTGATCCGTACCGGCCGTTCGCCTCCCGCTTCCAATTGCCACGGAACGCGCCGGATAGAACGGGTAGTTATGTGCGGCGATAATGACGTCCGGTTGTGGGGCAACGTCGTAGAGGCCATCATCAACCATCGCCACAGCGCCGGTAATTAATTCTTCGGCAGGTTGCCCAACCAAGACTAGCGTACCATTCCAATCGTCCCTTCGATCGGCAAGCTGCTTCGCCACACCAATCAACCAGGTAACGTGTGCATCATGGCCACAAGCATGCATCGTGGGTACTTGTTTACCGTCAGCGTCAGTCTTGATAGCCGTACTCTTGTAGGGCAGATCCGTTTCTTCACGAATCGGCAGACCGTCCATATCCGCGCGAACCATGACGACGGGGCCATCGCCGTTCACCAAGATTCCGACCACACCTGTCTCGCCGATACTTTCATGAACTTCGAAACCGTTAGCTCTTAGCTCTCTTGCAATAAGCGCGGCGGTTTCAAATTCCTGAAAGGGCAGCTCTGGATTTTGATGCAAGTCTTTAAAGATTTGAATCAGGCGATCACCATCCCTGGCGACTGATACTTCTATATCTTCGGCAAAACTACTGGTGCCTAGAATCAATAATAGCGTTGCCAGAAAACTTCGAAGAGCAAACATACCGCTCCCTCCCCTTACGATTGGAATATTCAAGATTGAGCCACCTTTATTGTTCTTGTTGCGTGCGAATCCTGGTACTGGAGGGCTTGACGTATACCACAAGAGTTGGCGCCCGCATGGGCAGTATTCTAACTATTCGACAAAACCCAGTCGATTTTACAGGAGTGGAAAAATGAAAAGCCGACTCCAGTGAGGCCGGCCTTTTCTGGTTGGTAGTGGGGGCGTGATTGCCCTCGCCCCTGACACCATTCCTTTACCACCCGAGCGTGACTCGTCACACCGTCAGACGGTAGAATCTCCGGAAACCAGGCGTCTTGCGGGTGTTGTTCAATGGTAGAACCTCAGCTTCCCAAGCTGATGGCGTACCTACTCGCCCTAAAGGGGACATTCAGTTTCAAAGCCTGAGTGTCCGCTTTTGGCCGAAAGCGGACACTCGCGGCAGCAAGCCGAACCCCGTTTGTGGCGGGAAGTGCCCGCACGCTGCCTATAGGAGGCAGTATTTAATTTCTGCTGAATGCACTCCTTATATATATGTGCGTCATACATTAAGGTCTTGTATTCATAGCAGAATTGAACGACTGCATTTGTAGCTCAGCCTGGTAGAGCATGGTCCTGAGCGTAAAGCGAAGGATGGAGGGAAGGGTCCAAACCCAAATTCTAAAAAGGGTTTGGAAGGGACCCTGTCCTTTGGGATGGCAGGGAATGTAATGGTCGGGGTGAGAGGATTCGAACCTCCGGCCCCTGCCTCCCGAAGACATCGTCTGTCTTAGTAACTTGTTGTAATCATTGCATTAAATGGACGTCCGCAGCGTCCCTAAGTGTCTGTTAGTGCTGGTTAGTGCTGGTACGTGTTCAACGAATATTCAACGAGCAAGGATGAGCGAGTGAGGATCTTCAACAGAAGCGATGTCGTACCCAAAACGACGG
>CAXMNC010000283.1:0-15569 GCA_964194625.1 Acidiferrobacterales bacterium | reverse complement strand
CTCGGTCAGATACTCGACATGGGCGGTGGCAATAGTAATGCCGCGTTCGCGCTCTTCGGGGGCATTGTCGATTTGATCAAACGACGTGACATCGCCGCCGTATTTCGCCGCTAACACCTTGGTCATGGCCGCGGTTAAGGTGGTCTTGCCATGATCCACGTGGCCGATCGTGCCTACATTCACATGGGGTTTTGTGCGTTCGAATTTTGCCTTAGACACCGTGGGTTCCTCAGCTTGCTTTGCGGATAACAGCCTCGGCCACATTGGTCGGGGCCGAGGCATACTTTTTGAATTCCATGGTATAGGTCGCACGCCCTTGGGTCGCCGACCGTAGTGCGGTCGCGTACCCGAACATTTCCGCCAATGGCACTTCGGCGCGGATAACCTTACCGGCCGGCGCATCTTCCATACCGTGAATCGCCCCGCGGCGTGAACTCAGATCCCCGTTGACGGCACCCATATACCCCTCGGGCGTAACAACCTCGACGGCCATAATCGGTTCCAACAGTACCAAGTTGGCTTTCACGGCGCCATTACGGAAACACCGACTGGCCGCTATCCTAAAGGCGGTTTCGGACGAATCTACTTCATGATAAGAACCATCAAAGAGCGTCACCTTCACATCGACCATAGGATAACCGGCCAACACACCGCCCTCCAGCGCGTCCTGGACGCCCTTGCGAACCGCGGGTATGTATTCGCGCGGCACCGCGCCACCCTTAATGGCATCGACAAACTCGAAACCTTCGCCCGACGGTTGCGGCTCCAGGCGCAGATAGACATGGCCATACTGCCCGCGGCCGCCGGTTTGCTTGACGTATTTTGTCTCCTGCGTGACCTCTCTGCCGATCGTCTCGCGATAGGCCACTTGTGGTCTGCCAACATTGGCATCAACACTGAATTCGCGTTTCATGCGATCGATAATGATCTCCAGGTGCAACTCGCCCATGCCGGAGATTATCGTTTGCCCCGATTCCTCATCGCTAGATACGCGAAAAGATGGATCTTCCTGTGCCAAGCGTGAGAGCGCCACGCCCATCTTCTCTTGATCCGCCTTGGTCCGCGGCTCAACCGCCTGCGAGATCACTGGTTCTGGAAACTCCATACGTTCCAAAGTAATCACGCTATTGACAGCGCACAGCGTGTCACCAGTAGTTACATATTTGATACCAACGGCCGCGGCGATATCACCCGCCCGAACCTCTTTGATTTCCTCTCGACTGTTGGCATGCATCTGCAGCAAACGCCCCACCCGTTCTTTCTTACGCTTAACAGGGTTGTACACACTGTCACCGGATTTCGTTACGCCAGAATAGACGCGGAAAAATACAAGCTGGCCGACGTAGGGGTCAGTAGCGATCTTGAACGCTAGGGCGGCAAACGGCTCGTTATCATCTGCACGCCGCTCAACCGTGGTCTTATCCTTGTTGTCCAAAATGCCCTTGATCGGAGGCACATCAACTGGCGACGGCATGTAGTCGAGCACCGCGTCCAGCAACGCTTGCACGCCTTTATTCTTGAACGCCGAACCACACAATACACAAACGGCCTTGTTGGCCAGTGTCCGCGCGCGAAGACCTGCTTTAATGTCCGCCTGAGAGAGCTCGCCCTCACCGAGATACTCGTCCATGAACTCTTCGTTGGCCTCGGCCGCCGCTGCTACCATGTGCTCGCGCCACTTGTTACATTCCTCGACCATATCTGCCGGGATATCGCGTTGTTCGAACTGGACACCAAGATTTGAGTCATCCCAATAGATGGCCTTCATCTTAACCAGATCGATAACGCCTTTAAATTTGTCCTCAGCCCCAATGGGTAGTTGAATCGGAATAGCGTCAGCGCCTAGACGGTCCTTGATTTGGCCTACGACTCGAGCAAAATCCGCCCCCGCACGATCCATTTTGTTTATGAAGGCAACGCGCGGCACCCCATATTTAGTCGCCTGTCGCCAAACGGTCTCGGACTGCGGCTCGACCCCACCGACAGCACAGAACACAGCAACCGCACCGTCTAGTACGCGCAACGAGCGTTCAACCTCAATCGTGAAGTCCACATGCCCGGGGGTATCGATGATGTTAATCCTATGCTCGGGATATGACTGGTCCATACCTTTCCAGAAGCAGGTCGTCGTCGCCGACGTAATAGTGATGCCGCGCTCCTGTTCCTGTTCCATCCAGTCCATAACGGCCGTACCATCGTGAACTTCGCCGAGTTTGTACGAAATTCCCGTGTAGAAAAGGATACGTTCGGTGGTCGTCGTCTTACCGGCATCGATGTGCGCCATGATGCCGATGTTGCGATACCTTTCTATTGGAGTCTTGCGTGCCACAACTTCACTTCCTTCAGAACTCTGCGTCCATTACCAACGATAATGCGAGAAGGCCTTGTTGGCTTCTGCCATACGATGGGCGTCTTCGCGCTTTCTAACCGCATTTCCTCTTTTCTCCGCTGCATCTAGCAGCTCGGCCGCTAGCCGATCCCCGGTGGATTTGCCGGAACGGCCACGTGCGGCCTCTACCATCCAACGCATAGCCAGCGCAGCTTGCCGCGCGGATCGTACCTCAATGGGCACCTGATAAGTGGCGCCACCAACGCGACGACTCTTTACCTCTACCAATGGGCGTACATTGTCGAGCGCCTGGGTGAATACCTCCACCGGGTCCTTCTTGGTTCGCTCAGCCACCATGTCTAAGGCCCCGTAGACGATCTTCTCGGCCACCGCCTTTTTCCCGCGTTTCATCACCACGTTAATGAATTTAGCCAACGTTTCGCTCCCGTACTTCGGATCGGGAATGATCTGGCGCTTCGCAATTACTCGTCGTCTTGGCATGACTATCTATACGTTCAATTCCTATACGTTCAATTCGCGTGGAATCAACCGGGCGGAACTTAAACTGCGGCAATCATCTTAGGCCTTGGGCCGTTTGGTGCCGTACTTGGAGCGGCCTTGATGTCGGTCGCTGACGCCGGCGGTATCTAGCGCCCCGCGTACCGTGTGATAGCGCACCCCGGGCAGATCTTTCACACGCCCCCCCCGGATCAGCACCACCGAGTGCTCCTGGAGGTTGTGGCCCTCACCGCCAATATAGGTGGTGACCTCGAACCCATTCGTCAGGCGTACACGGGCGACTTTACGTAGCGCCGAATTCGGTTTCTTGGGCGTCGTCGTGTACACCCGGGTGCACACGCCTCGCTTCTGCGGACAGGCCATCAGGGCAGGTACCGTCGATTTCTTGGTCTGCCGCTTGCGCGGTTTCCGTACTAGTTGATTGATCGTTGGCATCGAGTAGTTTCCGCCCACAAAACAGCGACAGGTCGGTGCTCCCGACCTGTCAGGTGGGGCGCGATTCTAGGCATACCCCCCCAAAGTGTCAAGTTTTAGACTGTTTTTCTAGGCTCCAACCGCCTCCTCGCCACTTTGGGTACCGCTGGTGGCGGTCTTGTTAGTAGATAGTGATTGCTCGAGCTCGAACGCCTCTTCTTTCGCCTGTGTGCGTTTTCGTCGCCGCTCTTGATGATAGGCAAGCCCGGTGCCAGCCGGAATCAACCGTCCGACGATGACGTTTTCCTTGAGCCCTCGCAGCATATCGCGTTTACCGTTTATCGCCGCTTCCGTGAGCACGCGCGTGGTCTCCTGGAACGACGCGGCCGAGATAAAAGACTCTGTAGACAGTGATGCCTTGGTGATACCTAGCAACAGCCGCTCGTAGGTAGCCGGTTCCTCACCATCAGCCACCATCGCCTCGTTTTCCCCCAGCAAGCGTGCGCGCTCCACCTGTTCGCCGGGCAAGAAACGAGTATCGCCCGGATTCAGGATGTTTACCTTACGGAGCATCTGTCGAACGATGACATCGATATGCTTGTCGTTGATCTTTACCCCCTGTAGCCGATAGACATCTTGCACCTCATCGACGATATAGTTGGTAAGCGTCTCAACGCCCAGTAGCCGCAGGATATCCGTGGAAACCGGGGCACCCTCGACGACCACATCACCCTGCTCCACCGTTTCACCCTCAAACACCGTTATGTGGCGACCCTTGGGAATCAGATATTCGTGATCAACGCCCTCCTTGTCGGTGATAACTAAGCGCCGTTTACCCTTGGTGTCCTTCCCAAAAGAAACCACCCCCGAAATCTCCGCCAAGATGGCGCAATCCTTCGGCTTGCGGGCTTCAAATAACTCCGCCACCCTTGGCAGACCGCCGGTGATGTCACGGGTCTTTTGGGTCTCCTGCGGAATACGGGCCAATACATCGCCAACACCCACCTTGGCACCGTCGTCCACGGTAATGATTGCCCCCGGCGGCAACATGTACTTTGCCGGAATATCGGTGCCCGGGATGGTCAAGTCCTTACCCCGACCATCTACAAGGCCAAGCATGGGGCGAACATCCTTGGTGCCACCTCGCTGCGCGGGATCAAGCACTACGTAAGTGGAAAGACCGGTAATCTCGTCGGTTTGCTTGTTTACGCTAACACCATCAATAAGGTCACTAAACGTGACCTTACCCGCGACTTCGGTGATGATGGGATGCGTATGCGGCTCCCACTGGGCCACGATCGAACCAGCCTTGACCTTATCGCCATCGTAAACCGTGAGTACGGCACCATAGGGCACTTTATAACGCTCACGGTCACGACCCTGGGCATCTTGCACAATCAGCTCGCCCGACCGCGATACCGCTACATAGTTACCACTGGCGTGTTTAACGACCTTAAGATTCTTTAGCTTAACGACACCGTTGGTCTTCACGTCGATCTTGCTCTCCAGAATCGCGCCGGAGGCGGCACCGCCGATGTGAAACGTACGCATGGTTAACTGGGTGCCAGGCTCGCCGATACTCTGAGCAGCAATGACACCCACCGCTTCACCAATATTGACCAGATGTCCGCGCCCCAGATCACGGCCGTAACATAGGGCGCATACACCATAACGTGTTTGACAGGTCACGGGCGAACGCACCAACACCATATCGATGTTCCTCTCTTCGAGCAGGGTCACTGTGTGCTCATCCAATAGGGTCCCGTTTTCGATCAGCACGGTGTTTTCGTCACTGGGATCACGGATATCTCCAATGACCACGCGGCCGAGGATACGGTGACGCAGCCGTACCACCACTTCTCCACCTTCTACCAGGGCCGATTTCGTGATGCCCTCACTGGTGCCACAGTCTTGCTCGGTCACCACCAAATCCTGGCAGACATCCACCAGACGTCGCGTCAAGTAACCAGAGTTCGCAGTCTTAAGCGCGGTATCCGCTAGACCTTTGCGAGCACCATGGGTCGAGATGAAGTATTGCAGAACATTCAACCCTTCACGGAAATTCGCAGTGATAGGCGTCTCAATAATGGAGCCGTCCGGCTTAGCCATTAGACCGCGCATGCCGGCGAGCTGCCGGATCTGCGCCGCGCTACCGCGAGCGCCGGAATCTGCCATCATGAAAATTGGGTTGAACGAATCCTGTTTGACTTCCTTGCCTTCCGCATCCACAACTTGCTCACTACCCAACTGCTCCATCATGGACTTGGCAACACTCTCGCTGGTGCGACTCCAGATATCAACGACCTTGTTATAACGTTCACCATCCGTGAGCAGACCGGATGCATACTGTTTTTGGATGCTCTTAACTTCAGATTCTGCCCGTCGAAGTATCTCGGGTTTCTCAGCTGGCGTAACCATGTCCTCCACACCAATCGAGATGCCGGCACGGGTGGCGTACGAGAATCCGGTATACATAAGCTGGTCAGCGAAAATAACCGTCTCCTTCAGGCCAACACTTCGGTAACAGGCATTAATGAGTGCTGAAATATGCTTCTTGTTCAAATCGCGATTGACCAAATCGAAAGTTAGGCCCTCGGGCAATAACTCTGATAACAGCGCCCGTCCTACCGTGGAATCGTAGAGCTTCAATGTTTCAGTGCGATTGCCGTCGTCATCACAGAGTACCTCACGAATGCGTACCTTAATGCGCGTATGCAGCGACACGTGCCCTGTTTCGTACGCACGATGCACCTCTGACACGTCGGCAAATACGCTGCCTTCGCCTGGTTGGTTTATCCTCTCGCGTGCCATGTAGTTGAGGCCCAACACGATATCTTGCGTCGGCACAATGATGGGCTCGCCATTGGCCGGTGACAGGATATTGTTCGTCGACATCATCAGCGCTCGCGCTTCCAATTGAGCTTCGATTGAAAGCGGGATGTGGACGGCCATCTGGTCACCGTCGAAGTCGGCGTTGTAGGCCGCGCATACCAACGGGTGCAGCTGTATGGCTTTACCTTCAATAAGCACCGGTTCAAACGCCTGAATGCCCAAGCGGTGTAGCGTCGGTGCACGATTGAGCAATACCGGGTGCTCGCGGATTACTTCCTCGAGAATGTCCCAAACCTCGGGACTGGCCTGCTCGACCATCTTCTTGGCGGCCTTGATCGTGGTAGCAAGACCTTTCAATTCCAACTTACTAAAGATAAATGGCTTGTAGAGCTCAAGCGCCATCTTTTTCGGCAACCCACATTGGTGCAGCTTGAGGCTAGGGCCCACCACGATCACCGAACGCCCAGAATAATCGACACGTTTGCCGAGCAGGTTCTGTCGAAAGCGCCCCTGTTTGCCCTTAATCATATCGGCCAAGGATTTCAGTTGGCGTTTATTCGCTCCGGTGATGGCCTTGCCACGCCGACCGTTGTCGAGCAACGCATCTACTGCTTCCTGTAACATGCGCTTTTCGTTGCGTACAATGATATCGGGCGCATTCAGATCAAGCAGACGCTTTAGGCGATTATTGCGATTTATCACCCGTCGATAGAGGTCGTTGAGATCACTCGTTGCGAAACGACCACCATCTAATGGCACTAGTGGCCGCAGCTCGGGCGGTAGTACCGGCAGGATCGCCATAACCATCCATTCCGGACGATTGCCAGAATGGATAAATGCCTCGATGACTTTGAGGCGTTTCGTAAGCTTCTTGATCTTCGTTTCAGAACCGGTTGCTGCCAGTTCCTCGCGCAGTCTCTCAGCCTCCTCTTTGAGATTGATACGCTTTAGTAGATCTCGAATCGCCTCTGCACCCATACGGGCATCAAACTCATCGCCATATTGCTCGAGCGCGTTTAGATATGCATCTTCAGACATCAGAGTCGCGGTTTCTAGCGTCGTTAAACCTGGATCAACGATCACGTAGGCTTCGAAATAAAGTACTCGCTCGATGTCTCGGAGGGTCATATCCAGGATAAGCCCCATACGCGAAGGCAAGGACTTCAAGAACCAGATATGTGCCACTGGACTTGCGAGGTCGATATGCCCCATGCGTTCGCGGCGCACCTTAGATAGCGTGACTTCGACTCCGCACTTTTCGCAGATTACACCGCGATGTTTCAAACGTTTGTACTTGCCGCACAGACATTCGTAGTCCTTTACCGGCCCGAAAATCTTGGCGCAGAATAGGCCATCCCGCTCTGGCTTAAATGTCCGATAGTTGATGGTCTCGGGCTTCTTGACTTCGCCCCAAGACCACGAGCGGATTTTTTCGGGCGAGGCAAGCCCAATACGAATGACGTCAAAATCTTCCGATTTTCCTTGCTGCCTGAAAAGATTAAATAAGTCTTTCAATGTTTATCTCCCGCAATAACCGCTGCGTTGTAGACCTAGATTTGTTCGAGAGCGATATCGATACCAAGCGCCCGAATCTCCTTAACCAACACGTTAAAGGATTCAGGCATGCCCGCTTCCATACGATAGTCGCCTCTGACGATGTTCTCGAACATCTTCGTACGTCCTGACACATCATCAGATTTGACGGTTAGCATTTCCTGCAACGTATAGCCGGCGCCATAGGCCTCCAGTGCCCACACCTCCATTTCACCAAACCGCTGTCCGCCAAACTGTGCCTTACCACCCAGGGGTTGTTGGGTCACAAGGCTGTACGGTCCAGTTGAACGGGCATGCATCTTGTCGTCGACCAAATGGTTGAGCTTAAGCATGTACATATAGCCAGCCGTGATCGAATGCGCGAACGCTTCGCCAGTGCGTCCATCACAAAGTGTCGTTTGGCCACCCCGTGGTAAACCCGCAAGTTCCAGCATGCGCTTGATTTCATCTTCCGTGGCGCCGTCAAAAACGGGCGTCGCCATGGGCATGCCGTCCCGCAGATTGTTGGCCAACTCTATGATCTCGTCGTCTGTGAGTGACTTGATGTCTTCCTTATGTTCGCCGGCCTTCGGATCGTTGTAGACCCTTTCGATGAATTTACGCAATTCCGCAACGGCACGTTCCTGATCGAGCATTTTGCCGATCTGTCGTCCAAGCTCGTGCGCCGCCCAACCCAAGTGTGTCTCTAGTACTTGACCCACATTCATACGCGAGGGAACACCGAGTGGATTGAGGACAATATCGATGGGCGTGCCGTCCGCCATGTATGGCATATCCTCGACCGGCACGATGCGTGAGATTACGCCCTTATTTCCGTGCCGACCCGCCATCTTATCGCCGGGCTGTAGCTGGCGTTTGACCGCCACGTAGACCTTGACCATCTTGAGGACACCCGGTGCGAGATCGTCACCCGAAATTAGGTTCGATCGTTTCTCCGTGAACTTGGTGTCGAAATATTCCTTCTGCTTGGCCAGCTGGGTGCGAATCTGTTCGAGTGCTTGGCTAGCCTCTTCGTTGCGCAAACGGATGTCGAACCACTTTTGACGCGCGAGCTCGGCCAAGTATGCTTTGGTGACCTTATCCCCGGCTTTAAGACCGGCCGGTCCACCATCAACCACTTTGCTGGTCAACAACCGCTCTATACGTGCATAGGCATCATCCTCAACAATGCGGTATTGATCGTTCAGGTCTTTCTGAATGCGCTCGAGCTCTTGCTCCTCGTTTGCTTTAGCCCTGGCATCCTTCTCAACGCCTTCACGGGTAAACACCTGCACGTCGATTACCGTGCCGGACATGCCAGATGGCATGCGTAGCGACGTGTCCTTCACGTCCGACGCCTTTTCACCGAATATCGCACGCAACAATTTTTCTTCCGGCGTGAGCTGTGTTTCACCTTTAGGTGTCACTTTGCCAACCAAGATGTCACCGGTTGTTACTTCCGCCCCGATATAGACAATGCCCGACTCATCCAATTTAGACAACGCCGCTTCACCCACGTTGGGTATGTCTCGCGTGATATCCTCAGGGCCTAGCTTAGTGTCGCGCGCAACCGTATTGAGCTCTTCGATATGAATAGTCGTAAAGTCGTCTTGCTCCACCACGCGCTCAGATATGAGGATAGAGTCCTCGAAGTTGTAACCACTCCAAGGCATAAAGGCCACAAGGATATTCCGTCCGAGCGCCAACTCCCCCATATGCGTCGAAGGTCCGTCCGCCAACACATCACCCTTGGCTATTTTGTCGCCAACTCGTGCCAACGGCTTGTGATTGATGTTGGTGTTCTGGTTCGAACGCTGATACTTGACCAGGGTGTATATGTCGACACCAACTTCACCGGGCTTGGTCTCATCGTCGTTGACGCGCACAACGATACGGCTCGCATCGACTGAATCGACCGTGCCGCCTCGTTTCGCGACAACCGTGGCGCCCGAATCCACCGCAACGATACTTTCCATACCCGTTCCCACCAACGGTTTCTCGGTACGCAAAGTGGGGACCGCCTGACGCTGCATGTTTGAACCCATAAGGGCTCGGTTCGCATCATCGTGTTCAAGAAACGGAATTAACGAGGCCGCCACCGATACGATCTGCGACGGCGCAACGTCAATATAGTCAACTTTATCTACTGTGGACAACTCGAACTCATTCTTGTGCCGGCACGATACAAGTTCATCCACTAAATTACCCTTGGCATCCATGGCCGCGTTGGCTTGGGCGATGGTGTAGTCACCTTCCTCGATAGCGGATAGATACTGGATTTCATCGGTGGCCCTAGATTTCACAACCTTGCGGTAGGGTGTCTCGAGGAAACCATACTCGTTGGTACGCGCGTAAACCGCCAATGAGTTGATCAAACCGATATTTGGTCCTTCCGGCGTCTCGATTGGACACACGCGCCCGTAATGGGTTGGGTGCACATCGCGCACTTCAAATCCCGCCCGTTCACGGGTAAGCCCACCCGGACCCAGAGCCGATACTCGACGTTTGTGTGTAACCTCGGATAGCGGATTGGTTTGATCCATGAACTGCGACAACTGGCTAGAGCCAAAGAATTCCTTGATTACAGCCGAGACTGGCTTGGCATTTATCAACTCCTGTGGCATCAGCCCGGCACTGTCGGCTAGATTCAACCGTTCCTTAACCGCACGTTCGACGCGGACCAGTCCAACGCGGAATTGGTTTTCCACCAACTCCCCGACAGAACGCACACGCCGATTGCCGAGGTGGTCGATATCGTCGATGACGCCCTCACCATTCTTGAGGCCGATCAACACCTTCATGACATCCACAATGTCTTCCTTGCTTAAGATCCCCGGGCCTTCGTCTGTGCCACGCCCGAGACGCCGATTGAACTTCATGCGCCCGACAGCGGAAAGATCATAGCGATCCGGACTGAAGAATAAGTTATTGAAAAGAGTTTGTGCCGCGTCCTTGGTCGGCGGCTCGCCCGGGCGCATCATACGGTAAACTTCGATCTGCGCCTCCAATGCATCATGGGCAGGATCTAGACGTAGGGTCTCAGAAATAAAAGGTCCACGATTCAAATCATTAGTATGGATCGCTTTGATTTCGGCGATGCCCACTTCCACAAACTTTGCTAGGAGTTCCTCAGTGACTACGTCGTTGGCTTGGGCAAGCAACTCACCGGTCGCCTGATCTACCACGTCCTCGGCTAGCGCGCGGTCGATCAAAGCAGTTGGACCTACTACTAACTGCTTCATTCGCGTACGCTCAAGCTCGCGCACATGGCGCGCCGAAATTCGTCGGCCGGCCTCGACGATGACTTCACCCTTCGGTGTTTTTATATCTACGTCAAGCTGCATACCGCGCAAGCGTGAAGCTATCAGATCGAGCTTGACTTCGTTTTTGGCGAGTCGAAACGTATCCATATCGAAAAAGGTCGCCAGGATTTCCTGGGTCGTCATCCCCAAGGCACGCAGAACTATCGTCGCCGGGAGTTTGCGACGACGATCTATGCGAACATACAGATGATCCTTGGGGTCGAACTCTAGGTCGAGCCACGAGCCACGATAGGGGATAATGCGCCCGGAAAACAGCAGTTTGCCCGATGAATGAGTCTTACCATAATCGTGCTCAAAAAATACGCCCGGCGACCGGTGTAACTGGGAAACGATGACCCGCTCCGTGCCATTGATCACAAACGTGCCGTTATCCGTCATCAAGGGGATTTCCCCGAGATACACTTCTTGCTCCTTGATGTCGCGTACGGTTTTGGTGCCAGTAGCCTCATCCTTCTCAAAGACGATCAAGCGCACCAATACGCGCAGTGGCGCTGCGTAGATCAAGCCCCGCTGTTGACACTCCTTGACATCGAACGACGGCCCGCCCAAGCGATAACGAACGAACTCAAGAGCGGCATTACCAACATAACCTTCGATGGGAAACACGCTCTTAAACGCAGCCTGCAAACCTTGATCGATACGCTGTTCGGCTGGTACATCCGCCTGCAAAAATTTGTTGTAGGACCGCTTTTGGATCTCTAGAAGATAGGGAACCCGCAATACCGTTGGACGCTTGCCGAACTTCTTGCGGATACGTTTCTTTTCAGTAAACGTGTATGCCATAATCGCTTTCAGTCCTCGCCACAGCCATGTTTAGGCATCATCACCGGCACGGCGGCCGGATATAGCCTCAAAAGTAAGCGCGCAGCACCAGACGTAGGCTGGTGGCTCACGGCCACCGCCTTGAGTTTCTCGCCATCCCTGCGCAACGCGCTGTGCACAAATCGATCGAAATGTTTGTCGCCCAACAGTCGCTCTACTTAAGCTCGACTGTGGCGCCAGCTTCTTCCAATTGCTTCTTGATATCTTCTGCCTCTTCCTTATTAACAGCCTCTTTAACCGTCGCTGGTGCAGATTCGACAAGGTCCTTAGCCTCCTTAAGGCCCAGGTTGGTCGCCGCCCGTACCACCTTAATCACGGGCACCTTATTGCTTCCGATGCTACTCAGGACGACATCGAACTCTGTTTGCTCGGCGGCAGCTTCGGCCGCCTCACCACCGGCGGCTGGGGCCGCCATGGCTACCGCCGGAGCGGCAGCAGAAACACCAAACTTGTCCTCCATATCCTTGATCAGTTCCGATAATTCAAGAACCGACATAGAAGAAATGGACTTAAGAATTTGTTCTCTTGTTGCTGACATGAGTTGCTCTCCTCGAAATTAAAACCTAGTACCAAGTTGCAAGTTACAAGTTACAAGTACAAATAAAACAAACCGATCTCTGCGCATGCAGTTCCTTGCTACTTGCCACTTGTCACTTGCTACTCGCCGTTTCTTTACTGTCTCGCACAGCAGCGAGCGTGCGAACAAACTTACTTGGCACTTCGTTCAGAATTCGAACGAATGACTGTATCGGGGCCTGCATTGTGCCCAGTAATTGCGCCAACAATTGCTCACGAGCCGGTAGTTTCGCGAGCGTGTCCAGCTCAGCAGTGGACATCAGTTTCCCGCCCATAGCGGCTACTTTGACCCGAAGCAGCTTGTTGTCCTTGGCGAATTTGCTTAAGACCTTCGCAACCGCAACCGGATCTTCGCCGGCAGCCAACACCACGGGCCCGACAAACTCCTCCTTCAGGCACTCGAACCGGGACCCCTCCACCGCGCGTCGCGCCAGGTTATTCTTGATTACCCGAAGATAGACCTGCGATTCGCGTGCCTGTCGGCGCAGATCTGTCATCTGCGCGACGGTCAACCCACGATATTCGGCAAGTGCCGCTGCCTGTGCCCCAGCTAAGACATTAGACACGCTTTCCACCACTGCCTTTTTTTGCTCAAGACTCAAGCTCATAAAATCTCCCCACCCTTGAACGAATGGCTATCTAGCCGCATACCCGGCCCCATGGTCGTCGATACGGTGACTCTCTCTATATAGGTTCCCTTGGCGTTCGATGGCCTAGCTTTGCGCACGGCCTCCATAAGCGCGGTTAGGTTCTCCTTAAGCGCATCGACCTCAAACGAAGCCTTACCGATGGAGCAATGAATGATGCCGGCTTTGTCATTGCGGTATTGCACTTGCCCCGCCTTGACGTTTTCCACCGCCTTGGCCACATTCGGTGTGACCGTACCTACTTTGGGGTTCGGCATGAGTCCGCGCGGTCCTAGGATCTGACCCAGCTTGCCGACGATTTTCATCGCATCCGGGGTAGCGATAGCAATGTCGAAGTCGAGCTTGCCACTCTTGACGTCATCTGCGAGTTCCTGAAATCCAACAATATCGGCGCCAGCTTGCTTTGCTTCCTCCGCTTGTTCGCCTTCGGCGAATACCGCGATGCGTACCTTTTTCCCGGTGCCACGCGGCATCACCGTCGTGCCGCGCACGTTTTGATCAGACTTGCGGGCATCAATGCCCAAATTAACCGCCACGTCGACCGATTCATCGAACTTGCAGCTGGCCGTCTCCTTGACCAGCTTTAGGGCCTCATCTATCCCAAAGGACTGGGTGCTGTCTTTGCCTTCCCGGAGACGTCTCATTCGTTTGCCGGCCTTTGCCATTTGTTATACCCCCTCGGTTTCGATGCCCATGCTGCGGGCACTGCCGGCGATAATCCGTACCGCCTGATCGATGTCGTAGGCGTTCAGATCCACCATCTTCACCTTTGCAATCTCTTCTAGTTGGGCGCGCGTAACCTTTCCTACTTTCTCGCTATGAGGGGTTCCGCTGCCCTTCTCTACCCCAGCCGCCTTTCTCAGAAGATAAGACGCGGGTGGCGTCTTGCGAATGAAGGTAAAGCTCTTATCACTAAAGACTGTGATGACCACCGGAATCGGTAGGCCTGGCTCCATACCCTGAGTATCGGCATTAAAGGCCTTGCAGAACTCCATGATATTGAGTCCATGTTGGCCCAAGGCCGGACCTACCGGCGGGCTCGGATTCGCCTGACCGGCCGGGACCTGTAACTTAATGTATAGATCTATCTTCTTTGTCTTCTTTGCCATTTTCTGGTTAGTCGTTCATCATTAGTCGTGAGTCACAAAGACTTTCTTACGGTTTACGGTTTACGGTTTACGATTCACTGTTTTACAGTGCACGGATCACGGTTCACAAACTTCAGCCCTTCTCTACTTGACTGAAATCTAGCTCGACCGGCGTTAGCCGTCCGAAAATCGAAACATTGACACGCAGTTTGTTCTTATCGTAATTGACGTCTTCCACCGTCCCGTTGAAATCCTCAAACGGGCCATCGATAACGCGAACCTCCTCGCCCGCGGCAAAAGAGAATTTGGGGCGTGGTTTTTCTACGCCCTCCTTGACTCGCCGCAGAATCCCTTCCGCTTCTTTGTCGGAGATCGGGGTCGGTTTTAGCCCGGAACCACCGATAAACCCACTGACCTTAGGCACGCTCTTAACCAGGTGCCAGGTATCGTCGTCCATTTCCATCCTGACCAATACATAGCCCGGAAAAAACTTACGCTCAGTGGTACGCTTCTGGCCCCGCTTCAGCTCGACAATTTCTTCGGTCGGCACCAAGATCTCGTCAAACTTATCCTCCGCCCCAGCATTCTTAATATGCTCTTGCAGCGACCGTGCTACGTGTTTTTCGAAACCCGAGAACGCCTGTACAACGTACCAACGCATAGCCATCATTGTGAGTCCTGCCGGATCAACTCGGCCTCCTGAAACTTATCCTCCACCCCAGCATCCCTAATATGCTCTTGCAGCGACCGTCTGACCTGTTTCTCGAAACCCGAGAACGCCTGTACAACGTACCCATCATGATGGGTCCTGCCGAACCAACGAAGTGACCGCCTTCTGCAGTCCAAAATCAACAACCCATAGAAACAACGCTACGACGATAACCAGCGCAATCACCACAAGCGTCACTTGTGTGGTTTCCTTCCGGGTTGGCCACACGACCTGGCGTAGCTCCCGCAGAGAGCCGCGCGCGAATTCTCTCGCGTTTCGACCTTGCTCAGTTTGAAGGACCACCGCTACCGCCAGCCCCGCCGCTACCAACACACCGAGCACCCGTACAAGCTCGGACTGGTCACCAAAATAATAGAAGCCGCTTATGCCGCTAATCATGATCAGCACCGCTACAAGCAATTTCAGATGATCCAGATTCAAAGCAAACCCCGAGGCGGCTCACTGGCAGGCCAGGAGGGAATCGAACCCCCAACCTTCGGTTTTGGAGACCGACGCTCTGCCAATTGAGCTACTGGCCTAGTTCCGTCAAGCGTGACCCGTAAACCATGAATCGCGAAAAACAACGGCCTTTCCAAAAATCGTAACACCGACTTTTTGCCACTAACGACTCACTCCAGTATCTTCGATACCACCCCCGCCCCGACCGTGCGGCCACCTTCGCGGATGGCGAAGCGTAGACCGTCTTCCATGGCGATGGGGGCGATGAGCGATATCGTCATACGTACGTTATCCCCGGGCATCACCATTTCGGTGCCC
>CAXMNC010000282.1:0-21814 GCA_964194625.1 Acidiferrobacterales bacterium | reverse complement strand
AACCCGCAATCCACACCGGAGGTGTTTTATGAAGAAGAAGCAACTTGTGATTACGGCCATTGGTGCGTTGATGGTGGCTGGCACCGCGTTCGCGCAAGCACCGTTTGGGGGGGCTGATGATGTCGCCTATTCGAAGGCACTGTGGCAATCGCTTAACAAGGCAAATCTCGTTGGTCGCGCCGCCCACATGTCTACACCTTATACCGGCCAGCATCCGCACGGGGCTATCCTCGATACCATCGATGGCTTCATACAGGTACAGGGTGACTCCGGGGTGGTGTTGGTCAAACGCAATTACGGCGGCGATGGCGTTAGCAAGACCGCAGTGGCCGATAATCCTGGCAAGTTCCTGAAGGCGATTACCGTCATGTTTAAGCGCAGTGGCTACGATTCCGAGACTCGAGATTGGTTCTGGGTCAAGTACAACCCGGATGGATCGCTGGCCAAGAACCCAGCCGGCATGATGTTGGCCGGTAAGGTGGCGAAGGGCAAACCCAAGGGCTGCATCGCCTGCCATACTGCGGCGCCCGGCGGCGACTTCGTTTACAACTCTAACGCCGATCGTTACCAGTAAAGGCACGCTCGGTTAGCTCGTAACGCCCGTTGCGACCGCCCAGACCTGTCTCTTCTAGACCTGGGCGGATGGGGTATGGTTGTGTCCGAAACTGCGGATCAATTTGCTTGGTAGACGCAAACCCAGTGCACTTTGCCCAGTCATAGCTGCCGTCAACCTAGGGTAAGTCCACCTGCTACACACTGATTCGGCTGATGCGCATGGACTTTCCCTAACCCGGAAGGACTACGAAGTTGCCGACGTGGCGTTTCTCTAGGAACTCGGTTTGCGCCTGGCGTATGTCCGCTAGCGGAAAAGTCTTGGCGAGAAGCGGGCGAATTTCGCCGCGTTCGATATAGCTGACGAGATTCTGAAATATCCCCCGTGGCATAACGGTGGCGCCCCAAAGCTCTAAGTCGTGCAGATAGAGCGTTCGCAAATCGAGCTCGACGAGGGGGCCAGCGATGGCCCCGGCCGTCACGTAGCGGCCACCCCGCTTCAGCAATTCTATGAGGATCGGAAATTGCTTACCGCCAACGATATCAGCCACCACGTCGATTTCACCGCCGGGTGCCACCACCCGCACCGCCGCCCCGAGATCAGGGGTGTCGCGTGGGATCGCGCTATCCGCACCCAAGCCACGAATGACGTCAAGTTTGGTGGCGCCGGCCACCGCGATTACCTTGGCGTCACGGCGCCTGGCCAATTGAATCAGGGCTGAACCGACCCCGCCCGAGGCACCAGTGATAAGTATGGTTTCACCCTCGCTAAGTCGCGCCCGGGTCAGCATGTACTCAGCCGTCGAATAGGAGCAGGGGAAGGTGGCAAGCTCCGGATCTGTGAGGGTCGATTCGATGCGAAATGCGTTGACCGCAGGTAGGGCGGCATACTCGGCATAACCACCGTCGCGCTCGCTGCCGACGTAGCCGGCGAGATTGCGGTTCTCCGGTTCCTTGGGGTTGCGCACCCAGGCGTCAACGAGTACAGGTTCGCCGATACGGTCCTGGGCCACATCTTCGCCGACGGCGACAATGTGGCCGGCGATATCGGCGCCCTGGACGCGAGGGAAGGATACTGAGCTACTGCCCCAGGTGGCCGCGTCCGCCGTGATTGCCGCGAACCCTGAGGTCCCACCCTCCGCCGTCGTGCCTTCAGAGACGCTCTTGCTATACCACCCCGTACGCGTATTGATGTCGGTATTGTTCATCCCACAGGCACCGACTCTAATGAGCACTTCGTCTGCTTTGGGTTTGGGTACGGGTACATCATTACGATACTCCAATTTCTCGAGGCCCCCATAGCCCGTTAGTTGGACGGCATGCATCGTGGCTGGAATTATGGAATTCATAGATTGCTCCGAATCTAGGCGAGCAGTTCTTCTTCAAATGGGAATTTGCAGCGCAGTTTGTGTCCGTCTTCCGTGATCACGATCTGTTGCTCAAGCTTTACGCCTTCTGGACCCGCCGACCTCACCCACATAGCTTTCGACCGACATCACCATGCCGGGTTCCAGCATGCCATCATAGCCGTACTCTGGATAGTCTTGGGGATAGAAAATGGCGGGCCATTCATCACTCATGCCGTCGCCGGTTTGGCGACGTTGGCGGCACTCAAACGACCAGGCTTCTATAAGGCACTGCATGAGAAGGCGGATGAATTCTGTAAGGCCTGTCAGGGTGTGCTCGATCGACGTGGATTGGCGGCGATAACGGCCGGTGAGGCGTCTTTCTGGCAGATCCTATTCACCAAGACGGCGCCGACTAGCTATGCGGACGTGATGGCGTCTGACGTGGCGGCAGCACGGACGCTGGATCTCGCCTCACTCAAAGAAGGGCTGGTACGTCCTGCCCAATGTTAGGCGATTTGTGTCCGCGGTGCATACGAGTGATGACCTTGAGGATACGGTGCGGGCGTTGGATAATGCTTGTCGAACGACAAACAGCTAGCCTGTAACCAGGCGACAGGAGGTAGCCATGGCGACCGTTGCAGAATCAAATGTCGGGTTTATCGATTGCTGGAATACCATATTGGTACCGAAGTGGAATCGATTTCGCCATCTATTGTCTGGTAATGGCGAGATTCACAGCAATATCGCCTATAAAGACTTTGGCATTCAAAAAGGTGACAAAGTCGTCGATGTGGGCTGTGGGTATGGAGAGACTTGTGTCGAGATCGGTCGCATGGTGGGTTCCGACGGGGAGGTCCTGGGACTGGATTGCACCGAGGTGTTCTTGGAAATCGCTAATAAGGAACGTGACGCGGCCGGACTATCGCAGGTTCGGTTTGAGATCGGCGATGTGCAGGAATACAGCCTGCCAGAAAACTATTACGATGTAGCGTTTTCGCGTTTCGGGGTTATGTTCTTTCAATTTCCCGTTGTGGCGCTGAAAAACGTTTGCCGTGGACTCAAACCGGGCGGTAAGGTTTGCTTGATTGTCTGGCGCAGCATCGACGATAACCCCTGTTGGGGCGTGGCTAAACAGATTGCCCTTAAGCACCTTCCACCCGCGGGTGAAGATGCCGCGACCTGTGGCCCGGGACCATTCTCTTGGGCCGGCGAAGAAACCGATCGCGCCATGATTAAGGCAGCCGGATTTCCCGAGATCGAACTGTTCAAGAGAATCGATGCCGACGTATGTATGGGAACGAATCTGGAAGAAGCCATAGATTTCCAGATCTTAGTTGGCCCCTCCGGGGAAATAATTAGAGAGGCCGGCGATGAGGGCCAAGAAAAGCTACCGACCATACGCCAAGAGATGAAGGACTTTCTGGGCCGGCATTTGCGCGATGACGGCGTCTATTTGCCTTCGAGCACATGGGCCATTATGGCCAGGAAACCGAATAACTAACGGTTTACTCCTTGGTGCTCAGTAGCATTTTCGAGTCGGCGGGCGAGTTCTTGGCTATTCACCGATTCCTTTAGTAGGTGGCCTTTGGCACCGTCCCGCATTGCATGCATCGCGAGTTTTTCACTATCGCGATTCGTGAGTACAATGATTGGGATATCAGGTCTTTGAGACTGCAATGTAGCGAATCTTCGAAGACCCTCACCGTCGGTCGACGTCAAGTCTAGCAGGACAACATCTATGTCGCCTAATGCCAAGCGCGATAGTGCAGTTGATACGCAGTCTACGCAATCGATATAAAATTCGCCCGTCATTGCTGTCAGGAGCTTTACGATTGCCCCGGCATCGGCAGGGTTGTGTTCGACCAATAATACCTTGATTAATTTATATGTCATTTTACAGCAGACGCGATCGACCACGACGACTTATTGCTATTATGCGGGTGCGTGTCCTCCCTCAGATTTAAGGTTGATCAACACTTCTTTGATTTTGTGGTACTCCGAGGTCTTTTCGAAGAAAAAACTAGCACCGAAGCGCCATACAACGCCTGCGGTATATTTCATGTGGATAGTTCGTTAGCACGATCACTTTGCAGGCATGATCGAGGCCTTGCATTGCTTGCAATAATCGAAGTCCATTTCCCCCTGGCATTTTTATGCCCACGATGAGAACGTCGGGACCGAGGGTTTGGAAAAGGTCCATCCCTTGTTGGGAGTTTGCAGCCTCGCCCACCACTTCGATGCCGTCTAACCCGACGATAGACTCGGCTAATCGCCGGCGAATCAATTTGCAATCATCGACAAGGAGTACTCGGATGTGCTTCTCTGCCATGGCACTCTCCATGAGAACCCCTAGCTCAGGGCCTAGAACAATTTACTAAAGAAGGAACAACCCCACCTATAGTTAAAAATGTATGCGGCTGTCGGGGCAGATGCTACGAAGCCTATGCTGTTTCTAGTGTAAGGATACCGGCCATATATTTGTAGGAAAAAACCTACTAAGGTTTTGTCAAAAAACCGAATAGTAGCCAGATGACCGTTATGGTCAGTCGACTAATGCGTGATCCAATGCGTATCGAACAAGATCGGCATTATTGGTAAGCCTCATTTTCTCGAGAATGCGCGCGCGGTAGGTGCTTATCGTTTTAGGGCTCAACATCAATGCGGTAGCGATGTCTGAGATCGTCTCACCCGTAGCAAGTCGACATAGAACGTCGTACTCACGATCGGAGAGTGCCTCATGCGGCGGTTTGGTCGAATCTGAGCCAAATTCCGTGGCCAATTTCTCCGCCAGTGATGGCGTCACATACTTTTTTCCTTGGTAGACATGTCGAATAGCATCCACGAGTTCATCCGGGGTGTGGTGCTTTGTAAGGTATCCGGCTGCCCCTGCGTTCAGCGCGCGCAGGGCAAAATGGTCTTCCGGGTGTACGCTTAGTACAAGCACCGGGATGTCCGGCCGATTGATCTTAAGTCTATGTAAGGTCTCTAGGAATCCTATTCCAGGCATGGATACGTCGAGTAATATGACGTCTGTGGGATAGGTCTTGCTGTATTCGAGCACCTCGTTGCTGTCACCGGCCTCAGCCGTGACGGTCATATCGGCGCACTCAGCGATGATGCGTTTTAGGCCTTCACGCACGATCGGGTGATCATCGGCTATCAGGAGACGCATCATCACGCGGGCGCCAAACGTTCTGTCAAGTAAGAGGTACGCTAAGTGTCAAAACTGTGCCCCTATCCTTGGCGCCACGTTCTATTTTGAGGCTACCACCGAGCGTCCGCGCCCGTTCGTACATACCGGTTAGTCCTAGTGAATAGGCACTGGTTAAGGCGTCGTCGCTGATGCCTTTTCCATCATCCTTTACCACCAACAGAAGTTCTTCGTCCTTGGTTCGCAGCTTCACGCCTATCCGATTTGCGCTGGCGTGTCGGGCAATATTAGTCAGGGCTTCCTGAAAGATACGGAAGACCGCAATGTCGCGTTTCGTGTTGGGTCTGAGTGTTTTTGCCTTGAGGTCAAGCCGGCACTCGTAATCGCCACGGCTTGCGAAGTCCTGTAGCTGCCACTCAATCGCTGCCTCCAGTCCTAAGTCGTCGAGCATGGCCGGCCTGAGTCGCAACGACAATTGTTGCACTGTGGTCAGGGTTGAATCAGTTAGCGAGATCATCGAATGCACCCGATCAGGCAACATCTTCCATCTCTTAGGTAAGCCTTTCGCTATCCAGGCGAGGTCCATCTTTAAGGCGGTCAGTGCCTGGCCCATCTCGTCGTGAACCTCGCGCGCAATGATTGTGCGCTCCTCCTCGCGTACCGCCTGCAATTGGGTAGCGAGATTGCGTAAGCGTTGGTGCGATGCCCGCAGTTGGTCTTCCGTGCGCTTGCGTTCGGCGATCTCGTGCGCGAGTTTCTTGTTGGCAGCCTCGAGCTCTGCCGTTCGGTCGACTATTCGCTGCTCAAGTTCAGCGAGCTCAACGCTATCAAGCGTCGACATTAGGCTTCCTCCGCGCGAATAGCAGCGCACGATCCGCGGATGGCCCTGATGGTGCTTTCGAAAGGGGATTGGGAGAGGGCGCTAGGCCAGACCCCCAGGGTCGCGATGATACCGGCCACCCTGGCCATGTCCCTATCTGAATGTCGCTCGCTGATCACGCTTCTAAAACGTACCCCAACGAGATGCTCCCGCCTGCGGTTAGGGGGATTCAAAAAATTGACGCAATTTAGGGTATCCCTAGAGCAAGAGTACCACTCCGTTAGCACGGCTTGAAGCTGTGATTACCTCGCGATCGCGGCGGAATTCGGCTTGCGTAAGCTTGCGATACTCGGGTAGCTACTCGAGAGGCCCGATACGCGCACCCGGCCTAGTACGCAGTTCTGGCGATAGATGGGCATGATGGCACCGAAGCAATAACCGCTCAATTACAAGCCAATCTCAAGGTTTGCCAGGAGAAGATGGATCGTCCTACAAGCTTTCGTTAAGCGTGGGCGTAGCCGTTTACGATCCTCAACGTCCGTGTTCCATTGATGACCTGCTGGTCGAGGCAGGGGAATCGATGAGGCGCCCCAATGGGGAAAGCGGAGAACAGCGTGGACGGTGAGTCAATCAATATCCTGCTGATTGAGGACAACCCGGGGGATGTCCGCTTGGTTCGGGAAATGTTGGCTGAAAAGGTGGGCAGGCTGTTCGATGTGCAGTCTGTCGACCGACTCGCGACCGGGCTCGCGCACCTGGACGCGGGCGGGATCGATGTTGTCTTACTGGATCTGCCACTGTCGGACAGCCAGGGTCTCGATACGTTCGCCAAGTACGCGCATACGCGCCAGAGGTACCGATCGTGGTGTTGACCGGCTCATAGTACTCAAGGGCCGGCGTCGCGCCCGACGATCAAGCGTGCGCCGGCCGGTCCAGACGCAATGCCGGTCAGCGTTATGAATCCACCTGAAAAGCCGAGATCGTAGGTGACAACCGTGCCTAGCATAAACAGAACAAAGAAGGCGCCAATTCCCACCGCTGGGTAGAGTAGTTTATTCCCCATCCGCGTGCCTCGAGTTGGCCGATGTCGGCCGAATCTTGTTGTCGGCAGCCACTATTTAGAATCATAATCCCTTTCTTGCGAGTTTGGACAGAAAATCGATGACCTCACTCGAAAATCTGATCGATTTCCAGGGGTTGACCATGTCTGGAGAAGTGGTTCATGCGGCCTGACGAGTCTTTTGGAGAACTGCGCTCGGCAATACGCCAGTTGTGCCAGCGGTTCCCCGATGAGTATTGGCGTGGGTTGGACCAGAAACGCGAATACCCAGAAGCATTTGTACAAGCGCTGACCGAAGCGGGTTGGCTAGCGGCCTTGATCCCCGACGACTACGGTGGTTCTGGGCTTGGGGTTACGGAGGCATCGGTGATCCTGGAGGAAATCAATCGATGTGGTGGCAACGCCGGTGCCTGTCATGCGCAGATGTACATCATGGGTACGGTCCTGCGCCATGGTTCGGATGAACAAAAGCGCAAATATTTGCCGCCGCTCGCGGAGGGTGAACTGCGACTTCAGGCCTTTGGGGTCACCGAGCCCGGCACCGGTTCGGACACCACCAAACTCAAGACCACTGCAGTACGCCAAGGCGATAGGTATATCGTGAACGGTCAAAAGGTATTCACATCTCGTGTGCAACACTCTGACATCATGTTGTTACTGGCGCGGACGACACCGATTGATCAGGTCAACAAGAAATCGGAGGGCCTGTCTGTATTCCTGGTAGACCTACGTGAAGTCGATGATGGCGCGCTTACAGTCAGGCCGATTGATACGATGATGAATCACGAGACCAATGAATTATTTTTTGATGACTTGGAGATTCCGGCCGAAAATCTTATCGGCGAGGAGGGCAAGGGGTTTCGTTACATTCTCGACGGTATGAACGCGGAACGAATACTAATCGCGGCCGAATGTGTTGGGGACGGCTACTGGTTTGTAGAGCGTGCGTGCGGTTATGCCAAGGAGCGGGTGGTGTTTGGTCGACCGATCGGCATGAATCAAGGTGTGCAGTTTCCGCTGGCGCGCGCATATATCAGCGTAGAAGCGGCCAATCTCATGCGCTTCCGAGCGGCCGAGTTATTTGATGCTGGTCAAGCTTGTGGTGCAGAGGCGAACATGGCGAAGCTCTTGGCGGCAGACGCTTCTTGGGAGGCAGCCAATGCCGCCATTCAGACATACGGCGGTTTCGGCTTTGCTACCGAGTACGATATCGAACGCAAGTTTCGCGAGACACGGTTATATCAGGTGGCACCCATCTCTACGAACTTGATTCTTTCCTACATGGCTGAGCACGTATTAGGTTTGCCGAGATCTTATTAGGAACGAGACTGCCAGCGACTGCCACGCAAGCCAAAATCCGATGCCAAGGGATCACGGCCAAGCAAATGCCGTCGAACCCAATCAAGCGCAACCTGCGAAGTCAGTATTTTTATCCAATCACGGTTACCCCAGAGCTGATAGGTGCGTGCACGGACGTTAGTCGAGCCTAGCCCATCGGCGGCCAACGCAATGGTTACCGTGCCCACTGGCTTTTCTTTGGTCCCGCCATCAGGGCCAGCGATGCCAGTGGTGGCGATGCCCAGACTAGCCTGACAAAGGTTACGTACGCCGAGCGCCATTTCACACGCTGTCTCTTCGCTCACGGCACCGAAGCGGGAGAGTGTTTCGGGGCTTACTGATAACGTTTTCCGTTTTAGTTCATTGCTGTAGGCAATCACACCACCGAGGTAATACTTACTGCTCCCGGCCACGTTGGTTATGCGGTTTCCGATGAGCCCACCACTACACGATTCTGCCGTAGCGAGGGTTTGTTTGTGGCGCTTCAGCAACTCGCCAACAACTTGTTCCATGGTGACATCGCCCTCGGCAACCACTGCGTCGCCGAGACGCGCCCGTACAATCTCTGACAACGCTTCAAGTTTATGTTCGGCCTCACTCTGTTTGCCGATCACCGCGATACGCACGGAGACTTGGGGGAAGCTCGCACGGAACGAAAGGCGCGCCACATCTGGATCGATAGCGCCCACCAGCGCTTCGTCCAGCGTCGACTCACTCATCCCGAATGTCTGAAACGTGCGTGAAACAATGCTTCGATCGTCTTCTGACTGACTCAGAATCCACGGGACGACTTGTGTGTCGAGCATCGCCTTCATTTCACGCGGTACGCCGGGCAACACCACGGCAATGGGTCGACGCTGTCCTTGGGGTACCGCCAAACGGTAACCGGGCGCAGTGCCAAGTTCGTTAGGAATTATGTCTGCGCCTACTGGAAACCTAGCTTGCTTTAAGTTGTTCTCGGGCATTGGGCGTTTAAGTACCTCGAAGAATCGTCTAATGCGTTGGGCTTGTTTTTCATCGAGGTAAAGTTCTGCGTCTGCCACATGGGCGAGTGTCTCGGTGGTGCGGTCATCGGCAGTTGGGCCAAGCCCACCAGTGGCGATAACAATATCTGCCCGTGCCAATGAGTGATGCCAGGCCCACTCAATCTGTTCGGGATAGTCGCCGACGGTAACGACGGACTGGGCTTCGATGCCTATCGCACCCAAGCGGTCAGCGATATAAGCGGCGTTTGTGTCGACGGTACGGCCTTGTACCAATTCATCGCCGGTGGAAATAATTGCGACGCGCCGTTGGCGCCTGGCTTTCACGGTAGCTCGTCCTAAATGGCTTGTAGCGAGGCTGGCATTATCGCCGTTTCCGCCGGAGATCCACAGCACCAAATGCCTACCTGATCGTGGATACGCCGCTCAGTTCTTCCACGCTGACGATAAAGCGACGATGCACCAGGGTAACCCGGTTCTCAGCAATCACGGGGATGAATCGCGGTGCGGCGTTCAAATAGTCCAGCAGTCGACCGCGCTCCTCTGGCATCAGAAAACGGATCCATCCTGAAAGGGTGGTGCCGCCGATCAAGGCAATCTCTACTTGCTGCTCTCGGGCCACCTCGCTTTCGATTCCCTCTGCCTGTTCCTCGCCGGCCGCGAGCTCAACGCTGATAATGCAGGCCTTATTCAACAAGGTTTCATAGCGACCGGCGAGTGGCAGGAACTCTTCGGTATCGTCGTTCAGCCGATCGACAAGACGACCCGGGGTACCGTCAGCACGGGTGCCCGGCGCATAGAGCCCGCCCTCTAATTTTCGACCATCGTCTAGCAAAACACGCACCGGCACCACCCGTCGTGGTGTTCGAAACATTTTCATTGGTTATTTGGCGCACCCTATCCCGTATTGCTTAAACAGTCTAACACGCGAATAGGATAGGTTGAATCTGTCACCGGTTGGCCGGTGGTTAGTGATTGTGAAGTTTGGTCCCTACTGCATCTCGCAATTGCTGACAACAGCCTGGTGTTTGCCACGAAAGTTCCGATAGTGAATTGCCGCAAACCACAATCCCAGGGGCTGTTCCATGGCGTGGGCAACGGGTTTGGCCCACACGTCTGTGGACAGATTGGTAGATCGTCTGCAGGAGAGCCTTCCCCCACGCGTTGTCGAGTTCGCCGGGATCGATTGTATGATTCTCTATCTCAAACACAACACTTAGTTCGTGTTGGCCACAGGTGGCCGAAGCAGCTATCTCGGTACGATCAAAGAATCTAACCCCTTTCGGTATATCGTTGTCGAGCGAGAAATCTAGTAAGCTGCTGTGAGTATCGAGAAACTCATTGACGTGATTATGATAGCTTTCGTCCTCGAGCTCTTCGGTAGGCATGGCCGCGTGCTCGAGTTGTTCAACGTGTTCCTCGATGGTTGTTTCGTAATGCGCAATCAACCGTGGGTCAGCGGCCTGCTTTTTTCTTTCGTCTTCCAAGAACCCAAGCATCTCTTGGCCAATGGCAAGTTTATATTTGTTGTCGGCCGCCTTACGTAGACTAGTTAGCATCTTATTCAGTTTAAAGCGCAGGGCATCGTTATGTAATGCAGTCCGCATCTCTTCGAGTTGCGGGAGTTTGTACGGAAGTTCTGACTCGTCTAGATCTTTGGCGGCCTCAATCGCTCGTTGGACCTGAGATAATTTCACCCAGATATCGTCGTGCTCGTTGATGGCGCGAATAGCGTTGTTAAGTGTTTGTTTGCGATCACGGACATCTGCTTGAGGTGCTGATGGACGTGAGCTTACATAGCGCCACACCCGCGCTGCCACATATGTGGCCACGACGGCGATTAACAACGCCATTAGGTCAGGCAATATATCCAAGCTTGCTCCTGTGCGTTTTGCCGCGAACGAGCCCTGTTTTCCCTGCCAGGAGGGCTACCGATTGTTCGACGACCCGGTAAAAAAGGCACATTCCGTGCCAATCGGGTCCATGAAAAAAATATCATTTTTTCAATGCCTTACGTATTGCAAGGTCGTGACGGGTTGGGTCGATGGGCAAATTATGCCTATGTGTGCTCGGCATCAAACGAGGGCTTGCGAAACCAGGCTGAAATTGCCGGATTTCCTCTCGCGACTCGATCACTCACCTCGACCGCTCATCTGACGATTTTAGGCGATTGTCTGAAGCGCCTATCAGATAGCCCAACCCCTATGTAGCTTTATAGATAGACCACTAGGGATGAGTTTCATGGAGGAAACCTACTGCCATATAGGGAAGCAGATATCCGCCAGCGTGGCAGCTTGCTCCGATCCTCTCCCAGTTACATTAGCAAAAACAATTTGTGACGCGGGTAGCATGGACGAATCACTTTCAGGGGCGAACCTTGGGAATCTTTGATAAAGCGTGTCCGCAGTGTACGGCCGATAACGCTGCGGGTGAAATTCGCTGTGCCTGTGGATTTATCTTCGATACGGGCGACGCAGGCGGTTTGGGTCCTTCGCCGCAGGAGACAGCCGAAGAAGAAAGATTATTTCAAGAATATCTAGCTGCACGGGTTGCGCAAACGATCGAGCAAGCCACCGTCGCTGCGCATGAAGCCGACGTCGAACCGAAAAGTGAGCGTCGGGCGATCGAGGCGATACGTGCACAAGCGGCGGTCGAAATAGCGAAGGCCGAGTTAGCGCCGCAGCAGGCAAGAGCGGCCAAAGCGGCGGAGGCTGCCCGAAAGGCAGAACTTATCGTCGGCGCAGTGCCCATCGCGACAAATAGCCCTATAAGCGGTTCGGCCGTAGCCAAATTCGGTGTCGCCGAAGTTGTCGAGGATGACCGCTTATACAAGGATTACCTGGTGGCGCGGCAGTCACAAGCGACTGAGAAACGGAAATCACCAACCCAAAACCCGGTCACAAGCGCCAAACCCGCCACCAGCAACAATACGCAGATTGGGCTTGTTGTACATGATAAGGAGAAATGGGAAATCAAGTCGGGGGTAGGCAAAGATAGTAACGACATCGGGGCCAAGTTATCATTGACCACCACTCAACCCGAGAGACATCCCAAACTCAAGCGAAACGGACATACGCAGCCGCCGCCCAAGAGTGAGATCATGGCGCTGTATTCACTTCAGGCGACCTCTGAGAAACAAATGCCAAAGAAAAGCAGCACTAAAAGTACCCGCCCGGTTACGACTACTCGGAATCGACCGCGAACTCCCAGTGTTTTAGTGCCAGCGATGAAAGTTGGTCTTGGTGTCGCTGCGAAAACGACGGCGAAGGGCACAAAGGTCATTGGCAAAGGTATTGCAAAACTGATTTCGAAAACGATTCAAGCCGCCCGGCACCACGCACGCAAAGAAGCGATTCCTACACTTCACGGTGAGATCGATGTTTATCCTGGGACTGCTGCGCCGCGCCACTCCCATGGCGCTGAGGCGAAGCGCACAACCGTACATTCCCACGCGAGGGCAGCGCACGGCGGTCCGCAAGCACGCCCCAGACCATTGGTTATGCAAAGGGGCGGACAACAACCGCGTACACGGGTCGCGAGCACTAAACCCAAAGCGACTCCACCGACTAAGAAGAACAGAGTTGCAAACCGTCGCGTAGATACTCGCTTGGGCGCGAGCATGCCCAAGAAGGACCCAATACAGCGACCCAAGACACGGCCAGAGTTGAGTGACGCAGTGCCCAAGCAAACTAGTATCCCGGGGGCGGCATTTCGTGCAGCACAGGCTGATAAGATTGCGCAGGTGGTGGAAGCGGCGCGGGCGATGGAAGAACCAAAAACTGATCGTGACGCGTTTCATGCTGCACGGGCAGAAGAGATTGAACAGGCACTAAGTACGGCGCGAGTTACGCAGTCTTTGAAGGCCGGCCGGGAATGCCCCTTGTGTACGGGATCGTTAGCAACGGACGCTACCGATTGCGCCTGCGGTTGGACCGCCTCGGCCGGTGATTTCGAGATGCCTGGTTTGGCGCTGAGTAAACGGGAGCGGATCGAGACCGTAGGCTTACCGGAAGCAATGACCTGCCCGATGGAGTGTCCAGTATGCACGGCTACCATACCGGCGGGCGTGCCAAATTGCGGCTGTGGTTGGGCGGCCCCAGTCGGTGAACGCGAAATGCCGCCGTTGGCGCTAAGTCCCGATGAGCGTAGCGCCATCGAACATGGCGAAAAGATTAAACGGGGTTAAGGCGCAACCACTCGTAACGATTTCCACTTTCGACTGTTATATTCATTAACTTCGAACCCCGCAGTACGGTGAGCGCTGCCTGCGCACCGGCATCGCCCTGTGCCCATACTCGGCGGTAGAAGTCCTCCATGGAAGCGATGTCCTGGCCGTCGACGGCAACGATTATGTCGCCGGCCTCGATCCCGGCTTTGGCGGCTGGACCCTGATCCGCCACACGCGTGACGAACAGACGTTCTCTGAACTCTTCGGTGTAGACACCTAGCCACGGGCGCGATGAACCCGATGCACGCCCTGATGTAACCAGATCCTTCAGAATCGGTTTTAGAATATCTATGGGTACAAACATGTTGCCAGGAATCTGTTGCTGACCTTGTACCGCATCACCGACGACGAGGGAGCCGATGCCGATAAGTTGACCGTCGGTATTCACCAATGCGGCACCACCGAAATTTCGGTACGGCGGCGCCGTAAAAATGGCGTTCTCGAGCAAATACTCCCAATAGCCAGCGAAGACGCGTCGCGACACGACAATCACCGGCTGTGCTGCGGCAGCACCACCATACCCTGAAATCAGTAGTTGCGTCGACTCTTCGACATCAGCAGATTTACCAAGGTTCATTGGGATGGCATCGATCGGATGCACGGTTCGCAGCAAACCGAATCCGGTGTCGTGATCATAGGCCACAATATTTACAGGCACAGTTCGGCCGTCGGCAAGTGTGACTTCGGCCCTGGAAGCCTCGAGTATCAAGTAGCCGATGGTGACGATCAGTCCATTCTTATTGATGACCACACCAGATCCTTGACGCTCGGTGCCGAGTGCGGCTGCGGTGCGCGCCGTTATCGGTACTTCAGCCCGCACACCGACAATGGCGGAAAGGATCTCGTCACCTTTCGAGTCGTCGGCGACAGCCGCACCGGATACTGAAAGCGTTAGGAACAATAGGCAACTACTTGGCCACCTAGTAGCGGCCCTCTGCAATGGGGTGGTCAACCCCTTATGCTTGCAATTGTCTAATACATTCCGCATCGTCATTTTTCGGATGATTGACACGTTTGCTAACTCGGTAAGCCACTAATTTCTCTGCGTCATAGGGCAAGAGCAGTGCCTGTAGTGTGGCTGGATCCTGCACCGACGGATCAAGCCAAAGGTCATAGGTATCCTCCGGAAGTATGACAGGCATTCGATGGTGAATCGACGCCAGGGACTGATTGGCGCTCATGGTAATAATTGTGCAAGACTCAATCACTTGTTGCCCCCGCTGCCACCGCTCCCATAGCCCGGCAAAGGCGAGCGGGTTTTCATCTCTGGCACGTATGAAGTAGGGTTGTTTGCTATCGTTCGTTTGTTGCCATTCATAGAAGCCGTCCGCCGGTATCAAGCATCGACGGTGCGCGAACGCGGCGCGAAAAGCAGGTCGCTGTGATAGGGTCTCTGCTCGCGCATTAATCATACGATAGGCGTTTTTTGTGTCTCTGGTGGTCGACGGGACCAGGCCCCAGCGAAGTAGTGCGAGCTCCCGTTCTTGGTTTACGTTCTCGCGTATGGCCGCTACCGATTCACTAGGGGCTATGTTGTAGCGTGGCACCAGCTCGGCTGCGCGTTGTAGGCGGAAACGCGCAACGAGGCGTTCGCGCGGCGTGGCTAACATATAGCGTCCACACATGAACCCTATGCTACGCCCTCGGACTGGGCGCGACTAGGAAGATGCTGAAAAAGTCCTTGCTGCGCTCCGCTATCCTGCTCCGCTGGCAAGCCCGGGGTTCGCCTTCCGTGGCGAACCCGCTCAGCGGGACAAAGGTCCACCGGACCTTTGTCTTTTATCCGCTTCGCCCATGGCCTTTTTCAGCTCGCAAAGCAAAAAGCGCGGTTTTTGCTTTACTCCATTTTTCAAACACTTCGGTGTTAGAAAAATGTGCGGTGCCTCTCGGCAACTGCTCCTGCGTTGCTCTACCTTCCGACGTCTGACCGCCAGGGATGGTGGAAATGCAAAGGATTGTAGGAACAATCCTAGCCCTGTCGGTCGCATACACCGCTCTACCAGGGTGCCGAAAGTAGTTTTTCAGCAGCCTGCTAGTTTGGCAACGTCAGGGTACATTTTTACGTGTACGAAAACTGCTAATATCGCGGGCACCGGTCTTAGAGAGTCATCGATGATCCAGCAAACAGTGGCACCACCTGAAACGAGTGCAGATGTCCTTGGTAAGGATGGGCCATTTGTACGTCTATTACCGGGGTTTAGCCCGAGGGCCGGTCAACAAGACATGGCGATGCGCATCGAGGATGCGTTGACACATAACAGCGTGTTCATTGTCGAGTCGGGTACGGGCACCGGCAAAACGTTTGCTTACCTGGTGCCAGCACTGAAATCGGGTAAGCGAATACTGATTTCAAGCGGTACCAAGAACCTCCAAGATCAGATATTTAATCGAGACTTGCCGCTGGTGCGCGATGCGCTGGGGATGCCTATTGCGGCCACGCTACTGAAGGGCCGCGCCAACTATGTTTGTTTACATAGATTAGCGTGTGCGCGGGAAAGTCGTTCCATGGATGGCGATGGTGATGCCAGCGATATACTGCGCATTGCCGGCTGGGCCGACGCAACGCGCTACGGCGATATCGCTGAAGTCACGGATGTTCCTGAGGACTCGGCCATTTGGCCAATGGTAACGTCGACCGCCGACAATTGCCTAGGCAGTGCATGTTCTCATTACGACGATTGTTTTGTTAATCGCGCACGACGTGAAGCTCTTGACGCCGATGTGGTAGTCGTAAATCATCATTTGTTCTTTGCCGACCTGGCGCTACGGGAGGAGGGCTTCGGACAACTGCTACCCGGTATGGATGCCGTGATCTTTGATGAGGCGCACCAACTACCGGAGATCGCCAGCACATTTTTCGGTGTGACTTTGAGTAGCCACCAGCTTCTGAACTTATGTCGCGATACCATTGCCGAGGACTTAAGGGAACAGAGTGGCATTCCCGATTTGCGGGAGCGGGCACATCGAGTTGAAAAAGCGATGGCAGATTTCCGACTCGCCTTCGGTAGGGCGTCGCGACGTGAGGCCTGGCATGGAGTGGCGGGCGAAGATGCGGTACAAACGACCCTGGCCGATCTAAAGGCTTCGCTCTCTGAGCTTGCGCTGGCGTTAGAAGTCGCGGCTGGCAAGGGTCAGGGGCTGGCAAGTTGTTGGCGCCGGGCGGTCGATTTACTCGAGCGACTGTATACGATCAGTGAGTCGCCGCCCCCCGAATATGTCGCCTGGTTCGAAACTAGCGGACGCGGTGTTAGTTTACATCTCACGACCTTGGATGTGGCTACGCCATTCCGGCAGCACGTGGAAGACGGAGATAAGGCTTGGGTTTTTACGTCCGCCACCCTGACCGTTCGTCAGCGTTTTGATCATTACCAGGCGCAGATGGGTCTTGAGGTTGCCGATACCTATCGCTGGGAGAGTCCTTATGATTACGCCAGACAAGCACTTATGTACATTCCGACAGGGATGCCTAACCCTGCAAATCCAGATTACACCGAAAAGGTCATCGAGGCGGCACTACCCGTACTGACGGCCAGTCGCGGTCGTACGTTCATGTTGTTTACTAGCTATCGGGCGCTTCACATTGCGACCGACTTGTTGGCGAGTAAGATTTCATTCCCGTTGTTCGTACAAGGCAATGCACCGCGAAGTGTATTGCTGGAGCGTTTTCGCGCGGCCGGCAATGCGGTATTGCTTGGAACGAGTAGTTTCTGGGAGGGGGTGGATGTGCGCGGTGAAGCGCTGTCTTGTGTCATTATAGATAAGCTCCCGTTTGCGTCGCCGGACGATCCCGTTCTGCGTGCTCGTGGAGAAGCAATGGAGCAAGTTGGGCGCAATCCCTTCCTCGAAAACCAGCTTCCTAACGCGGTGATCGTTTTGAAGCAGGGCGCCGGTCGACTTATCCGTGATGAGAACGATCGTGGCGTACTGATGCTGTGCGATCCACGCCTACTAAGTAAGGGTTATGGAAAGTTGTTTCTGGCTAGCTTGCCACCGATGCCACTGACCCAAGATCTGGGCGAGGTCGAGAGCTTTTTCGCCAACGAGAATGATAGACCGACGGCTACGTGAAGACTCGTTGTCAGCAAAAGAAAAGGGCGGCTTTTGCCGCCCGATTAGAACAACGATTTATCGTTGTTGTTTATTCGATGCCGTAGTTTTACATGTCACGGCCCTCACGTAAAGGGCCAAATATGGCCGTGAGCGCGGATTGTCCGAGTAGGTGCTAGCCGTCGGGCGGGGTAATATCGGACTCGCGTGAAAATTTTAGCCCTTGATACATCAACCGAAGCCTGCGGCGTTGCGCTGTCCGTAGATGGCCACATCTGTGATCGATTTGGGCTCGATGTGCAGCATTCATCGCTTATCTTAGCAATGGTTGATGAGGTGCTGGCCGAGGCGGCGCTAGCATTAGCGGACCTGGATGTTCTGGCGTTTGGGCGGGGGCCCGGTTCGTTTACCGGCCTTCGTATCGCCGCGGGTGTCGCCCAGGGCCTCGCTTTTGGTGCTGGGTTGCCGGTTGTGCCGGTGTCATCGCTGGCCGCCATGGCACAGGGTCAGCGCCAAAGTCGGGTGTTGGCCGCTTTTGATGCCCGCATGTCTCAGGTCTACTGGGGCGCCTATCGTCGCGGGCCGGATGGCATAATGACCCTCATGGGCGACGAACGTGTGGTGGCACCGGCGGAAGTCCCAGTACCTGAGACTGGTGATTGGTTTGGTGTCGGTAGTGGTTGGGATCAGTACGCGGAGGAACTGAAGGCGCGTCTCGGAGATCACGTTAAAGATTGGTCTCAAGGCGGTCATCCACATGCCCGTGACGTGGCGCGACTTGGGGAGTCAGGCTTTAACAACGATGAGGCCGTCTCGGCTGAGCATGCGCTACCCATTTATCTTCGTGACAACGTGGTCGTAGCACAGTCACCATAACTAAGTTTCTATTCTGTGCACCTACCCATTAGCTGACAGTTGTTGCCGCTAAGAGTCTGAGATGAATTTTCCACCACTACCCGATGCCCATGCCATGGCGGTGCTGGCATTGATAGTACTAGCGCTCTATATGTTCACGCGTGAGCGTATCCCGATGGAATCCTCAAGTCTGTTTGTGTTGGCAGTGCTGGCGGTTGGCTTCGAATTATTTCCTTACGAGGCCGATGGTAAGACGTTGCATGCCGTAGATTTCTTTACCGGTTTCGGCCATGAGGCACTAATTGCTGTTTGTGCCCTCATGATTGCTGGCCAGGGGATTGTTCGAACAGGTGCGCTAGAACCGGTTGGGCGATACCTCGCGCGTCTTTGGAAGTTCAGCCCCGTCTTATCATTGTTGTTGACCTTAGTTGTCGGGGCCGGCCTGAGTGCTTTTGTAAATAACACGCCGGTTGTGGTGTTGTTGCTGCCCATCTTAATAAGTGTGTCCCTGCGTACCGGCACCCCGGCTTCCGATAGCCTTATGCCCATGGGTCTCGCTACCCTCGTCGGTGGGATGGCGACGACGATTGGCACATCGACGAACTTACTGGTCGTAAGTGTGGCAGCCGACATGGGATTGCGCCGCTTTCAGATGTTCGATTTTTTTGTGCCAGTCGCCATCGCTGCTGCTGTCGGTATCGTTTATTTGTGGTTGGTAGCGCCACGGTTGCTGCCCAAGCGCGAAATTCAGCTGCAAGACACCTCACCGCGGATATTTACGGCACAGCTTGTTATCAAGGAGGGCAGCTTTGCCGATGGCAAGACGCTGGCGGAATTAAGGGAGAAGAGCGGTGACGCCATGAAGGTTGCGCACATCCAACGGCGACCAGGTACCAAAATTATGCCGCTGGCGGATGCGATGGTAAAAGCCGGCGATCGACTGTTGGTCAAAGATACCCCTGAAAACCTAAAGGAGTTTGAACAAGCACTCGGTGGGACGCTTTATGCCGGCGACGTGCCGGTGGATGAAGATCATCCTTTGACGGCTGACGATCAACAGCTTGCCGAAGTCGTGGTCGTACAAGGCTCGCCACTGGAAGGTTTAACAATAAACACCGCGCGGTTGGTTGGTCGTTATCGGCTCGTGACCCTAGCGCTACAACGGCCTGGCCGGTCGATCGAAACCATGCGCGCCAATCTACAAGATGTGACGTTGCGTACGGGCGATATACTGCTTGTACAAGGTCCCCGTGACAGCGTCGCCGAGCTCAAGAACAGTGGTGAGCTATTGGTACTCGACGCGACCACAGATTTGCCTCACACCGCCAAGGCACCACTTGCACTGGCGATCATGGCAGGCATTGTCCTTGCTGCCGCTCTTGGTCTATTGCCTATCGCCATCAGTGCCGTGTTTGGCGTACTCCTGATGATCATCAGCGGGTGTCTTGATTGGCGAAATGCTACGCGCGCCTTGAGTGCGCCTGTGATCATGATCGTGGTGGCAAGCTTGGCGTTGGGCGCTGCATTACTTAAGACCGGCGGCGCCGAGTATCTGGCGCAGGTGTTTGTCGCGATTGTTGCCGGTGCGCCGCCAAGCGTGATTCTCAGTGGACTAATTTTGCTGATGGCATTACTTACCAATATTGTTTCAAACAACGCGGCAGCAGTAATCGGTACTCCTATCGCGATCAGCATGGCAAACCAACTAAACCTTCCGGCGGAGGCGTTTGTGCTAGCAGTGCTGTTCGGTGCCAACATGAGCTATGCGACGCCCATGGCCTATAAGACAAATTTGCTTGTTATGAGTGCCGGCGGCTACACATTCGGGGATTTTTTACGGGTTGGCATACCGCTGACACTCATCATGTGGCTGGTATTTTCTTGGGTGTTGCCGTGGCGTTACGGGCTGTGATCTAGGAAATCTCAGCCGTCAGTTCCGATTTCACACGATCACGTAGGCGCTCGATTGCTATAAAGGTGTTGTTTAGCATGGCCTTGTCGCGTTGTGTTAATGCACGCAGGGGAATATAGGCGCTAACCTTGCGATTGGCCTAGAAGTCGTTGATCTGTTGCTGCAGTACCAATCTGGTAATGTGATGGAATCCGCCGATTAGATAGTCTTGTTCATTGTGATCTATCATTCGTGCCTTTGTCACGGCAAGTAACAGTATCGGATGTAAACACTTTGTTGACGTTGCGGAAATATTTCTAACCCTTCGATTGCAGCAAGTAGTTGATCTTGAGCAAGGAGGTCAAAGGGAAGCCTCCTTAACATAATGGTAGCTAACTTATGCGCGGAGCGACGCACATGGTCCCCAAGAAGGCCGATAAGCCGCGTGCTTTGTATGAGTCATTCACCTATAGGCTCTTTATTTTTTTTAGTTTCAGCTAGGTAAATCTACACGTATGCTCTTGTCAATCGGTCTGGTACTGGGTGGTTTGCTGCTATTGGGTTGGGCGGCCAACCGTTTCGTCGATAGCGCCGCGGCCTTGGCCCGCAACCTTGGTATTGCCCCCATGATTGTCGGGCTGACAGTGGTAAGTCTCGGTACATCGGCGCCAGAGATCATGGTTTCGGGGCTCGCCGCATGGCAGGGTAACGTGGGGTTAGCGATCGGCAATGCCATCGGTTCCAACATCGCCAACATGAGTTTGGTCATCGGGAGCGCCGCCATTGTGGCGCCACTCCTTGTCAAGTCCGAGACGCTGCGCCGCGAATTCCCGATGATGATGGCCGTGATGTTGTTCGCCCTGGTGTTGACCTTAGATGGCAACCTGGCACGGTGGGAGGGCCTTGTTTTCTTGGCCGGACTCGCAGCGGTTACATATGGGCTGGTAGCTGTTGGCACAACATCAAGACCTGACGATGCACTTGCGGTCGAGTTCGCAGAAAAGATTCCCGGCGACCTGTCTACGGTAAGGGTCAGCAGCTGGCTGGCGCTGAGTCTTGTGGTGTTACTAGTGGGCTCGCAAATGATGGTTTCAGGTGCCGTGAACATCGCGCGTGTGTTTGGTATTAGTGATCTCGTGATCGGGCTTACTTTGGTCGCGGTCGGCACCAGCCTACCGGAACTCGCTGCCACGGTGGCTAGCGTCCTAAAGAAGGAGCACGACATCGCTATCGGCAACATTATCGGTTCAAATATGTTTAACCTGTTGGCGGTCCTAGGAATTGCTGCTGTGGTGCAACCTGGCCCCCTCGTGCCGGCCGTTATAACGCGTGATTATCCCGTGATGATTGGGCTTGCCGTCGTGTTGTTTGCGACGGCGTACGGCTTTCGAGGGCCCGGTCGCATCAATCGGGCGGAGGCGGTCTTGCTGCTGATGCTGTTTGTGGGCTACCAGGCCTGGCTACTCAGTGGTCGCTGAAGACGGGTCACGACAGTGCGAAGCGCTGTATCACTTATTCGGGCTGATAATCTGAGACTACG
>CAXMNC010000281.1:0-11544 GCA_964194625.1 Acidiferrobacterales bacterium | reverse complement strand
TGTTATTGAACGACGCATAGACATGAGCGATCGCCTCTGCCACATTTTTCCTAACGCGCTTCTTGGCTTTGCTAGCTGTCTTGGCTACGGCCATTAGGATGAACTCGCTTGTTTTCTGCTAACGGCCCGGCGCGGACCTTTGCGTGTACGGGCGTTGGTTTGCGTACGCTGCCCACGTACTGGCAGCCCTCGTCGGTGACGTATACCACGATACATACCCAGGTCCATCAACCGTTTGATATTCATGGCGACCTCGCGTCTCAGGTCGCCCTCGAGCACGTGTTTGCCAACCTCGCCGCGAATGCTCTGGATTTCGGCTTCCGTCAAGTCTTTGACCTTGGTTGATGTCGCAATGTCAGCATTCTTGCAGATCAGGCGTGAGCGTGAGCGCCCGATTCCATAAATCGAGGTCAGGGCGAGCTCTACATGCTTATGGACTGGGATGTTAATGCCCGCTATTCGTGCCATCTTTCAAAATCCCTTGTGACCCGCCGAAAAAGGGGGAATTCTAGCCCCCAAGATATTACAAATCAAACACTTCCTATTCACAGGCCTCTACCCCTGGCGCTGCTTGTGGGTTGGGTCCGAGCAGATAATACGCACAACCCGTCTGCGCCTCACCAGCTTACAATTGCGACATAGTTTTTTCACAGAAGCCCTAACTTTCATCATCTACCTCCCTTCCTCCGGTATTGGCTCCCCGCACATTAACGCGGTAGCCCCATACCGCCACCGGTAAGATTGGCTTTCTTCAAAAGACTCTCATATTGATGCGACATCAAATGCGCTTGCACCTGGGCAATAAAATCCATACAGACTACAACAATGATCAACAATGATGTACCACCAAAGTAAAACGGCACATTCCATTTTACTATCATGAATTCCGGCAACAGACATACGAGTGTCACATAAATCGCACCTGCCAGTGTAAGTCGCGACATAACGCCATCGATATAACGTGCTGTTTGATCACCCGGTCGAATTCCAGGAACAAAAGCGCCTGACTTCTTGAGATTATCTGCTGTCTCTTTGGGGTTGAACATAATCGCTGTATAAAAGAAGCAGAAAAATATAATCGCACTCGCATACAACAGAACGTAAATCAGATTGCCGGGCGACAAGGTGGTCGCGATATCTTGCAACCACTGCATCCCTTGCGCACCACCGAACCACGTGCCAACGGTAGCAGGAAACAAAATGATGCTTGAGGCGAAGATCGGTGGTATTACGCCGGCCATATTTACCTTTAGCGGCAGATGGCTCGTTTGGCCGGCCATTAGCCGACGGCCATGCTGACGCTTCGCGTAGTTGACAGTAATTCGCCGCTGACCACGCTCCACCAGCACCACGAATGCGGTAACCGCGATCGTCACTACAAAGAGCAAGATCGCAAATAATGGGTCGAAGGTACCACGTCCGACTAACTCGAGTGTCTGCGCGATGGCCTGCGGTAGGCCGGCCACGATACCCGCGAAGATAATAAGAGAGATCCCATTACCAATACCACGCTCTGTAATCTGCTCACCGAGCCACACTAAAAACATCGTGCCCGTCACCAGCGTTATAACGGTCACCAGCTTGAATCCAATACCCGATTCGATTACTACTGGGATCCCTCCCGCAACTCGTTGGCTCTCTAACGCCACCGAGATTCCTAACGCTTGGAACGCCGCGAGTACGACGGTAAAACGTCTCGTGTACTGGGTGATCTTTCGGCGTCCCGCCTCGCCTTCTTTCTTTAGTTGTTCCAACTGCGGCACAACTGCCGTCATTAATTGCATAATGATGGACGCTGAAATGTACGGCATAATTCCGAGGGCAAGTACCGAGAAGCGTTCCAAGGCACCGCCCGAGAACATATTAAACAGACCAACGATTGAACTGCGTGTACCACTGAATAACTCGGCCAATGCCGCTGCATTGATTCCGGGAACCGGGATGTACGTGCCAATACGATAGATGACGAGCGCCCCTAGCACGAACAAGATGCGCTGCCTAAGTTCCGTCAGCTTTCCCAGGCCACTCAGCCCGGTTGCGTCACGCGTGGTGTATCTCGCCATCAGGTTTCGACCTTACCGCCCGCTTTTTGGATCTCCTCAGCAGCACCTTTAGTGGCGGTGATGCCCTTGAGGTTTACCGCTTTTTCGAGTTTACCGGAGAGCATCACTTTAGCTCGCTTCGCTTTTCTCGGAACAACATTCGCACTCTTGAGCGTCGCTAGGTCAATCGGATCCGCGTCGATCTTGTTTAACTCATGCAGCCGCACTTGTGCCACATCATCCCTCATTGGCGACACAAAGCCGCGCTTTGGCAGACGCCGTTGAAGCGGCATCTGTCCACCTTCAAATCCTACTTTCTTTGTACTTCCCGCGCGCGATTTCTGGCCCTTGTGCCCGCGGCCGGATGTTTTTCCGAGTCCCGACCCGATGCCCCGGCCCACGCGCTTCGGCGCTGTCTTTGTCCCCGGTGCCGGCTTGATGGTATTAAGACGCATCATGACAGCTCTTCCCACTTAAGAAGATAGGATACTTTGCGGATCATTCCGCGCACAGCCGGCGTATCCTCTAACACCACTTCGTGACGTATGCGACGCAAGCCGAGACCCCGAACACAAGCCAGATGTCGTCGTCCTGTTCCGATCGGACTACGTAGCAATGTAACCTTGAGTTTCTTGGATGCCATGATTACTTCACTTGATCCGCTATTTCCGCAACCGTCTTGCCCCGTTTGGCAGCAACTTCGGCGGGACTGTGCGTGGATCGCAAACCATTGACGGTGGCGCGCACTACATTGACCGGATTTCGCGAACCGATACATTTGGCTAAAACATCCTGCACACCCACTACTTCAAAAACCGCCCGCATAGCGCCGCCGGCGATTATGCCCGTTCCCTGTGAGGCTGGCTTCATGACCACTTTAGCGGCACCGTGCCGAGCAACAACCGAATGATGCAGCGTCGGACCGTTGAGCGTAACCTTCACCACATTACGACGTGCGTTTTCCATCGCTTTCTGTACCGCAACAGGTACCTCTCGCGCCTTACCACGCCCCATGCCGATACTCCCATCCCCATCACCGACGACGGCGAGCGCTGAGAAACCAAACAATCTGCCACCCTTAACAACCTTAGCGACACGTTTAATACCGATTAGCTTCTCCTGCAGATTATCGGTGCGAACAGCAGCTTCTCGATTAGCCATTTTTCTCCTTAGAGTTCTAGGCCGCCTTTACGTGCGGCTTCCGCCAGCGCCTTAAGGCGTCCGTGATACTTAAACCCGGAACGGTCAAACACGACCTTCGTAATTCCAGCTTGCTTTGCCCTTTCGGCAATACGCTTACCAATTACATCAGCGGCCGCCATGTTGCCGCCGTTTTTCAGTTCTTTGCGAGTTTCAGCTTCCAATGTCGAGGCGCTCGCCAAAACTTTTGCCCCACTAGCATCGATGATTTGCGCATAGATATGCCTCGGCGTACGGTGCACGCATAGTCGCTGTGTCTGCAAGCTGGCTATGTGGCGGCGTATCTTTTGTGCGCGACGACGACGTCGTTTGAATTTATCCATGCGCTTGCACCTTTACTTCTTCTTCGCCTCTTTGCGGGCAACGCGTTCATCAGCGTATCTAATGCCCTTGCCCTTGTAGGGTTCCGGCGGGCGAAACGCACGAATCTCCGCCGCTACCTGGCCAACTTTCTGTTTATCAACACCTTTAACCACGATTTCCGTTTGGCTGGGGGTCTCGATAGAGATTCCCTGCGGTATCGCATAGGCGATCGGGTGCGAGAAACCTGCCAACACGTTCAAACTGCTACCCTGAACTGAGGCACGATAGCCGACTCCGACGATGGTCAGCTTCTTTTCGAATCCCTGGCTCACACCTGTAACCATATTATTTACCAGTGAACGCATCGTACCGGAGAGCGCCCGAGCCAGTTTCGTAGCTGCTCCGGCTTCAAAAGACAGTTTCCCGTCATCGCGAGACACCTTCACTAAGGGGTGCACATTAAACTGTAACTGACCCTTCGGGCCCTTGACGCTCACAATATTGTCGTTCAGAGCGACATCGACGCCGTTCGGTATGACAACTGGCTCTTTTGCTATCCTAGACATCTACCCAATTACTCACGAAACAATGCACAATACTTCGCCACCAACGCCCGATTTACGTGCTGCGCGGTCAGACATGATCCCCTTTGACGTCGAGACAATCGCAACGCCGAGCCCGCCAGCCACCCTGGGTAACTCATCGCAACCCTTATATTGACGACGTCCCGGAGTACTGACTCGTTGTATATTCTCAATTACTGGCTGACCCGCGTAATACTTAAGAAAAACCTCAAGCACCGGTTTGCCGTCAACACTCTGCTCGGCACAACGCTCGACATAACCTTCATCTTGCAGAACCTGTACGATCGCTTTCTTAGTTCTTGAGGCAGGAATTAACACACTAACCTTTTCCCCACGCTGCGCGTTACGGATGCGGGTAAGCATATCTGCTATTGGATCGGTCATCATAAGTCTTAAACCCCAGTATCAAGTAACAAGTAGCAAGGGTAACAAGACATTTCATGGCAACTCCCACTCATACGTTTACCTTGCTACTTGCCACTCAATTACCAACTTGCCTTCACGACGCCCGGCACTTCACCGCGCATCATCAGCTCACGCAGCTTATTCCGAGCTAGTCCGAATTTCCTATAGTACCCGCGCGGCCGTCCGGTAAGCCGACAACGATTGCGTCCACGCGCAGCACTAGAATCTCGAGGGAGCCTTTGAAGCGCCATCTGGGCTTTCATGCGTTCGTCTTCTGAAAGGGCTATGTTCTTTGTCTTACTTCGAAGCTCGGCACGACGCTGGGCATATTTGGCTATTAATATCGCCCGCTTCTTGTCACGCGCAATCATGGATTTCTTGGCCATCCGCTAGTTACTCCTGATCGGAAGATTGAAGGCGGTGAGCAGGGCACGTGCCTCATCATCAGTACGCGCACTGGTGGTAATGGTAATATCCATGCCACGGATGGCATCAATCTTGTCGTAATCAATCTCCGGAAACATGATCTGTTCGCGAACTCCTAAAGAATAGTTACCACGCCCATCAAACGCGCGTTGCGATAATCCACGAAAGTCGCGGATACGTGGAATAGCTATTTGTACTAGTCGATCCAAAAATTCGTACATACGAGCCCGGCGTAAGGTGACCTTACAACCTACCAACCAACCTGCGCGTACCTTGAAGTTAGCAACGGATTTTCGTGCCGCCGTTGCTACAGGTTTCTGGCCACTGATCTTTTCCATATCCGCTAGCGCGTGCTCGATAACCTTCTTGTCGGCCAGCGCCTCACCGACTCCCATATTCAAGGTAATCTTGGTTATACGTGGCACTTGCATCACGTTCTTGTACCCCATTTTCTTTTGTAACTCGGGTACAATCGTGGTTTTGTAATAGTCCTGCAGTCTTGCCATCACAATACCTAAAGGTCCGCTACCTCGCCGCTACCCTTGAAATAGCGCACCTTTCTCCCGTCTTCAAGGAACTTTATACCCACGCGCTCGCCCTTTCCTACGCCAGCGTTATAAAGAGCGACGTTAGAAATGTGAATAGGAGCTTCCTTATCAACAATCCCACCCGTAACACCCTTATTGGGATTCGGTCTAGTGTGCCTTTTGACGATATTTATGTTCTCTACAAGCACACGATCATTGGGCAATACTCGCAGAACTGTGCCCTGCTTACCCTTTTCCTTTCCAGCTCTAACGACGACCTGATCGCCCTTCTTTATCTTTCGCATAGCTCTCTCCCCTAAAGTACTTCGGGAGCTAGAGAAATTATTTTCATGAACTTCTGTGTACGTAACTCGCGGGTTACCGGTCCAAAGATGCGTGTACCAACCGGCTGCAACTGTGGAGTCAATAAAACAGCAGCATTCTTGTCAAAGCGAATCACCGAACCATCGCCCCGGCGAACTCCTTTGCGCGAACGTACGATAACGGCGGCATAAATGTCGCCCCTCTTAACGCGCCCCCTTGGTATAGCTTCCTTTATACTAACCTTTACCACATCACCAATACCGGCGTAGCGACGCTTGGAGCCACCTAGCACCTTAATACATTTCACCTTTTTTGCACCGCTGTTGTCGGCAACCAACAACACGCTCTGCATCTGAATCATCGCCTGGACTCCAAAAGTCAGCCCTCAATAGAATACTTGTATGGCTCGCTTGAACGTGACTCACCTGCGAAACAACGACCTATATGTCAGCTGATTTTTCCATCACCTTTATCAGGCGCCAACTCTTAGTCTTTGACAGCGGCCGGCATTCCTCGATCAATACGAGATCACCCTTGTTACATTCGTTCTTTTCGTCATGGGCATGCAGTTTTGTTCTACGCTTAATGTATTTCTGATACAGCGGGTGTCGGATCTTGCGCTCTATGGCGACCGTAATAGTCTTATCCATGCTGTTGCTAACAACACGACCACTAATCGAGCGGGCAGACTTGGTTTTATCCGTCATACTTCTGCGCCTCCCCGTTTAGTCTCGGACAGGACTGTGCGAATGCGTGCAATATCGCGACGCACTTGCCGCAGTCGAGCGGTGTTCGCCATCTGACCGGTGGCATTCTGCATGCGAAGGTTAAACTGTTCACGTAGCAACTCATGCAACTCCTTCTTTCTGGCTGCGCTATCCATAGCTCTGACGTCTTTTGCCTTCATGATGCCATCTGCCTGCTGACAAATGTCGTCCGTACACACAGTTTTGCAGCCGCAAGTCGAAATGCCTCGCGCGCTTGCTCTTCAGCAACCCCTTCCATCTCGTAAAGCACCGTCCCCGGCTTTACGACAGCAACCCAATACTCTGGATTACCTTTTCCTTTACCCATACGCACTTCCAGCGGCTTCTTCGACACCGGCTTGTCCGGGAACACACGTATCCAAACACGGCCGCCCCGTTTGATGTAGCGAGTTAGCGCACGTCGAGCCGCCTCTATCTGTCGCGACGTTAGGCGCCCACGTGTGGTCGCTTTAAGACCGTACTCGCCAAAGCTCACCATATTACCGCGCATCGCCAAGCCACGGTTGCGACCTTTGTGTTGTTTGCGGTATTTGGTTTTTTTTGGTTGTAACATAGCTTTCTACTGGCCACTTGCCTTCTTGCTTGGCTCGTCCTCGGTCTCCTCTTCACGATCAAAGATTTCGCCCTTGAATATCCATACCTTTACACCTATTACCCCGTAGGTGGTGTAGGCCTCAGCGAACCCGTAATCGATGTCGGCCCGCAAGGTATGTAGTGGGACGCGCCCCTCACGATACCATTGAGTACGAGCGATTTCAGCTCCGTTTAATCGCCCTGCTACCATGACCTTAATCCCTTGGGCCCGCAAACGCATTGCGTTCGTAACCGCACGCCGCATGGCCCGCCGGAACATAATCCGTTTCTCCAATTGCTGGCAGATGCTTTCTGCCACCAGTTGGGCATCTAGCTCAGGTTTACGAATCTCCTCCACCGACAACTGCACGGATTTCCCCGCTAAGGTTGCCAATTGCTTGCGAAGCTTCTCGATGTCTTCGCCCTTTTTACCAATCACAATACCAGGCCGTGCTGTATGTATGGTCACGTTTACACTCTGCGCTGGTCTCTGGATAACTACCTTGCTTACCGCGGCATTTATTAGCTTCTTCTTTATGAAGCTGCGTATCTCCAAATCAGAGTTCAAATTATCTGCATAGGATTTAGTGCCGGAGTACCATTTGGCAGTCCAATCATTGATAATTCCCAGACGCAACCCCGTGGGGATTGCTTTCTGACCCATTACTTGTCCTCCTGTTTGTCTTTTCCGGTTTCCGCTTTCTTACTCGACGCTTTTTCGACATCAGAAACGGTAACGGTGATATGACTAGTCCGCTTTTTGATTCGAGCCACGCGCCCTTTGGCGCGTGCCCGCCAACGTTTAACCATCGGGCCATGGTCCACATAGACACTGGCAATCCGTAGCTCATCGACATCAGCGCCTTCGTTATGCTCTGCATTGGCAATTGCAGACTCCACTGCTTTTCGTAATGGTCCCGCCGCCTTCTTACCGCTGAACTGCAGCACTTCCAACGCCTGCGCTACTGGCAAACCACGAATCTGGTCAGCCACCAATCTCCCCTTCTGTGGCGATAAGTGAATGTACTTTAAGATCGCGGTAGCCTGCATATCATTTCTGGCCTGGTCGACCCTTACCTGGTCGGCTCGCGGTTGTGCTTGCCTTTCGGTTGCCCGAGTGGCCCTTGAAAGTGCGGGTCGCCGCAAATTCACCCAGCTTATGACCAACCATGTTTTCCGTCACAAGGATGGGCACATGTTGGCGGCCGTTATGCACAGCGATCGTTAGACCAATAAAATCCGGCGTAATCGTCGATCGCCGTGACCACGTCTTAATCGGTCGTTTGCTTCCACCAGCACTAGCGGCTTCCACCTTCTTAGCAAGGTGGTTATCAACAAAAGGCCCCTTTCTAATCGATCGCGGCATGGTTTAAGAACGTTTCTTCCGGCGCCGCCGTCTGACGATCATCGGGTCCGTACGTTTATTTAATCGCGTTTTGTGGCCCTTGGTGGGTACTCCCCACGGTGTCACCGGATGTCGGCCCCCCGAAGTTCGCCCCTCACCGCCACCATGTGGGTGGTCCACTGGGTTCATGGCCACACCACGTACAGTCGGCCTTATTCCACGCCAGCGCCTAGCGCCCGCTTTGCCAAGCTTGCGCAGCGAGTGTTCGGCGTTACCGGCCTCACCAATCGTTGCACGACAATCTACGTGTACCTTGCGCACCTCGCCTGAACGAAGACGCAATTGTGCATAATTACCTTCGCGGGCAACCAGCTGAATCGCTGCTCCGGCGCTACGTCCAAGCTGCGCACCTTTACCAGGCTTCAGCTCCACGCAGTGAATTTGGCTACCCACCGGGATATTGCGTAACGGCAAAGAATTTCCCGCTCTGATCGGCGCATCGGCACCTGAGACCAGTTCGCTGCCCGGCTTTATATCCCTGGGTGCAATAATGTAACGACGCTCACCGTTAGCGTATAAAACCAACGCTATGTTTGCACTCCGGTTCGGATCGTACTCGAGCCGTTCGACCTTGCCGGGAATACCGTCGTTGTTACGCTTAAAGTCGATAACACGGTAATGGCGTTTATGACCACCACCACGATGACGAACCGTGATTCGCCCATAGTTGTTACGGCCATCAATCTTGGGCTTCTTCTGCAGCAACGGCGAATAAGGCGCTCCCTTATGTAAATCCGTGCTGACTACCTTGGACATGCCACGGCGGCCCGGCGAAGTCGGTTTTACTTTAACAATCGCCATTTAACGTTCCCGTTCCCTCATGACGTTGTGAGGAAATCGATATCGTAGCCTGGTTTTAGGCGTACATAGGCTTTTCTAGACTTCGGCCGCCGCCCTATTCGGCGACCAAACATCTTATATTTACCCTTGATGTTCAGGACCTTCACCTCTTCCACTTTCACATCAAACATCTTTTCCACTGCCTGTTTAATCAAAGGTTTAGTGGCATCATGGCGTACCCGAAAAACAAACTGTTTATGTTTCTCGGCCACGCGTGTGCTCTTCTCCGATACGTATGGCGCCAGCAATACTTGGTATAAGAGCTCTTCGTTCATGCCAGGCGCTCCTCGAATTGCTTAACGGCATTCACTGTCATGACGACTTTGTCATACTGGAGCAGGCTCACTGGGTCCGCATGACTTACATCACACACGTAAATGTTAGCTAGATTCCTGGCTGACAGATAAAGCTCCTGTCCCATATCCTCAGTAACGATTAGCGCATCGTCAACGCCTAGCCTTTTCAACTTTTCCGACAATTGTTTTGTTTTCGGCGCGTCCATTTTGAATTCATCCACCGTGACCAGCCGATCCTGGCGAATCAGTTCTGACAAGATTGCACGCACGGCTCGCCGACGCATTTTCTTATTCACTTTTTGCGAGAAGTCACGGTTTTCGGCCGCGAACACTCTTCCGCCCCCGCGCCATATTGGGCTGCGAATCGTGCCGGCGCGTGCGTGCCCGGTACCCTTTTGGCGCCACGGCTTGGCACCACCACCGTGGACTGCCGCTCGAGTCTTCTGGGCCCGCGTACCATGTCGCTTCCCAGCCTGATAGGCCACGACGATCTGGTGGACCAACGATTCATTGTAACGGGCGCCAAACACTTCATCGGAGACCTGAATCTCCGACTTCTTGTCACTCCCGGTAGCACTGATTACATTAAGCTTCATGGCATCCTAACCATTATTCTTAGCTTTGACCGCTGCGTGAATGATCACGTCTGACCCTTTAGCGCCTGGTACCGCACCTTTTACTAGCAATAAATCGCGTTCTAGATCGATGCGTACGACCTCGAGATTCTGCTGCGTCCGCTTGACGGTTCCCATGTGCCCAGCCATCTTGTGGCCTGGGAACACGCGTCCGGGTGTTGTCCTCTGGCCTATCGAACCGGCCTTTCGGTGGGCCTTGGAATTGCCGTGCGTAGCACGACCGCCGTGGAAGCCATGACGCTTCATTACACCCGCAAATCCCTTCCCTATGGTCGTGCCTTGTACATCAACTTTCTGACCAACATCGAAGATATCCGCTTTAATCTCGGCGCCAGGCTTAAGATCTTCACCCTCGCTCGGCGCTAAACGAAATTCCCAGAAACCACGCCCCGGTTCGACACCCGCCTTAGCAAGATGTCCAGCGGTTGGCTTATTCACTCGTCGCGGGCGGCGTGTGCCAGTGGTGACCTGTATCGCACGATAGCCGTCGCCGTTCTCGTCCTTCACCTGTGTAACACGATTGGCAGCCACTTCGAGTACCGTCACAGATATAGCCGTGCCGTCCTCAGAGAACACACGGGTCATGCCTAGTTTTTTCCCGACCACGCCTATCGGCATGTCAACTCCTTGATAATATTGAGGCCGCCACTCAGCCCAGCTTTATCTCCACGTCTACACCGGCTGCCAAATCCAGCTTCATCAACGCATCGACTGTCTTGTCAGTCGGATCCATGATGTCCATGATCCGCTTGTGGGTCCGTATCTCAAATTGATCGCGAGACTTTTTATCACTATGTGGCGAACGCAAGAGCGTGAACCGTTCAATCTTGGTTGGCAGCGGAATTGGACCCTTAACTACCGCCCCCGTACGTTTTGCCGTATCAACAATCTCCGATGCTGAACGATCGATGAGACGATGATCGAAGGCCTTTAATCGAATTCGTATTTTTTGGTTGGCCATGTCTTTCTAAAGTAAGCGTCAGTTAGCAAGTTTCAAGGAGCAAGTGAGACTGCTTTGACAGCCTGGGAGAGGCGGTTTTTCCTTGCCGCTTCCCCCTTGCTCCTCACTTTATTCAAGTATCTTCGATACCACCCCCGCCCCGACCGTGCGGCCACCTTCGCGGATGGCGAAGCGTAGACCGTCTTCCATGGCGATGGGGGCGATGAGCGATATCGTCATACGTACGTTATCCCCGGGCATCACCATTTCGGTGCCC
>CAXMNC010000280.1:0-1535 GCA_964194625.1 Acidiferrobacterales bacterium | reverse complement strand
GGCTGCCCTCTGGTGCCGGTGCGGATCGAGCGCCTCGGCCCGGCGCGGTTCCGGCTCAGTTCCTTCGAAGCGATCGAGCCGCCCGGCAGCGGCGACCGCCAGGCGGACGCGGCCGCGGTCATGGCGGCATTCAACGGTATCCTGGAGGACTGGATCCGGGACAAACCCGAGCAGTGGCTGTGGCTGCACCGCCGCTGGCCCAAGGCGGCGTATCGGCGAGCGGAATTGGGTACGGGGAAGTCAGGCGACTAAGCCACGCGATCATCAGTTGGCCACGGAACGGGATCAGCGTGCGAATGTCTGGTTTTCGGTCAGCCCCCGATATTCCGAGCGGCGCTCGAAACCGACGCGATTAGCCAACAACGGAAACTGCCGTTTCCCACGAAATGAATTACGAAACAATGGGTAGTATTTGATCGAGCGTTAAGATTTCATACGAAGGCTCTGGAGTGTCCTGCGCGCGGGGTTCATTCAGACGGTTTATCCAGCACACCGAAAACCCGGCCTTCGTGGCTCCTCGTACATCCATCTGCGAGCTCGCGACATGCAGAATTCTTTCATACGGCACATCGAGCCTCTCCTGAGCAACCGCGTACATTTTTGGATGAGGCTTATTGGCCTGAATATCATCGGACACAACGATATGATCGAAGGTCACGGCTAGGTTCGTAGCGCTGGCATGATATAAATCAATCGCCGAATTCGTACAGATCGCTAAGCGGAAATTGCTATTGAGAGTTTGCAGTGTCTCTTCTACTTCTTCAAATGGTCTAATCTCAACCCATTTGGAAAACAGCCTTTCCGGATAATCGGCTGATTCGAATCCGAACTCTGTCGCTGTCCGCTGTAGTGCAATCGTGATATTTTCTTTGTACGAAAGGTATTCCTGTTCGTCGAGCAGTGCCCGTTGGACTTTGCGCCAATGAAGTGCCAACTCCTTGGAATCCACATCCAGCGGAGTTTCAGAAACAATTTCTTGAGATACGTCTATCCAGATCGCCAACCAGTCAACCAATGTTCCGTAGTAGTCTAAGTTGATAGCATCAAATTTCATGAGTCAAAAACTTCCAAGGCTGTGGCAAATCGAGACTCAACAGAATGACCATAGTCACATTGACCGACAACCTCGATGACCGGTTTGGTTCAAGAACGGCGGTTCGCGGCGAGGCCTCTAAGGGTCTTCTATAGGACCACAAGCGAACTCGCCAATGTCGAGCACCTGACCTCGTGTATTGGTCCCAAAGAAATGATGTTCCGCGCGCACGCGTACCCGATCACTTGTCGCGCGTCACCAGGCAGTCTAGCTTGGCGGCTTTGATTTGGGCACACATGTCCTGAGCGGTCGCCCGGTTGGGAAACGGGCCGGTGCGAATGCGGTAGAAAATGCCGCGGTCGCCCAAATCGGCGCGCTGCACGCTCAGCACCAAATCAGCCAACAACTCGGCGTGTGCCTTCTGCATCCGTGCCCATCCCTTGCGCGCATCTTGGTCGGATCTCACCGAGGCGAGCTGGACGAAGTAGTCCCCGGCCGCCAG
>CAXMNC010000279.1:0-2394 GCA_964194625.1 Acidiferrobacterales bacterium | reverse complement strand
CCTCTTCGGCAACCTCACTCACAACCGCGGCTATCTCTTGCCTGGTCATACCTGAGAATTCTTGCACCAGTGTCTGAAACTTGTCCTGCTGAGATGCCGGCAAATCCAATATGGCCGCGACACGGCGCTTAGTTGCTTCGGTGGCCCGCGTCTTGTGTTGTGGGAATGGAATTGGTTTGTCTGTCATGCGGCACCCAATTTAGGCAGTACCAGCAACCGGGCCATGCGGGTCACGGCCGGCCATCGGGGCTCATTCGTCCCGCTCCAGATCGTCATCAGCCCTGTGCTGGGCCAAGGCCCGATCCCGCATACAGTGATCGCTCAGGAGCGCTTCATAATGCCACTGCGATGGACTAATGGGGCCCGGGGTATCTTTCAAATCGACGGCTTCCTCGCGTTTAGCCCATTTGGCAAGATCAGCCTCCACTTGAGCCTTAGCGGTAGCGAAATCCGCTTCATCAAGCTCTAATGCTGGTTTGCCGTACTGCCGACTACATAGGAAATCGATGATCTCGACGAGTTTTCGACTTTGAACCCAACGGGCGTACTAAATGTCTTCTATCATGTTATCTCCGAGGGATGTGGTTTATGTAAATTCGCTGCCCTCCGTCAACCGCGAAAGCGGAATTGCTTCGAGTAAGTCCGGACGCCCCCGCCAGCCGCACGGACCAGCGGGCCCTCACAGTTTTACGCCTGATAACTGGAATTATCAGGCCTAATCCGAGGTGTTTGCTGCTGTGATTCCGGCGCTTGGCTCGAATGTCCGGTTTACCCCGGTGACCTCAACCGATCGATGCAACACAAGCGTTAAATCTCTCTGCTGGCGTTTCAAACCCCAGCGTTTTACGCGGCCGTTCGTTGAGCTGGCGCGCCACTTTATTCAGATGAGCCTGCGAGTGCACCGACAAGTCGGTTCCCTTGGGGAAGTACTGTCTGAGCAGGCCATTGGTGTTCTCGTTGGAACCGCGTTGCCACGGACTTTGCGGATCGCAGAAGTAAACATCGATGTCTGTCGCCAAGCTAAACCGTCGATGGTCGGTGAGTTCCTTGCCGCGGTCCCACGTCAGCGACTTGCACAGTTCGCTCGGCAGCTTCTGCGCCTGCTTGATGAGCGCGCAAACTACCGTCTGGGTGCGTTTATCGGCCACCTTCGCCAACAGCACATATCGCGTATGACGCTCCACCAGGGTCACGATGTAACTGTCCTTCGGTCCCGACAGAAGATCGCCCTCCCAGTGACCCGGCACCGCCCGATCCTCAACCGTGGCCGGCCGCTCCCGGATCGAGATCATATCCTTGATTTGACCGCGTCCATCGCCTTTCCCGCTTCCATGCCGAGAGTGGCGCATCGTGCGCTTCGATCGAAGGTGCTGCTGCAGCTCTTTCTTAAGCACACCGCGGGCTTGCACGAACAAACTGCGATAGATCGTCTCGTGAGACACCTGATAAGCCTCTTGCCCCGGATGCGCTCGCTTCAGCCAACCGGCTATCTGCTCAGGTGACCAGCTCAACCTGAGCTGCCGCGCCACCGCCTGGCGTAACCACGCACTGTTCGCCAACTTACATCGCTTCGGGCGCCGCGCTCTAGCCCAGGTCTGCGCATCAGCGCGTGCCGCTCGGTAGCGACGGTAGCCGCCATTGCGGCGAACCTCGCGGCTCACTGTCGATGGCGACCGGCCCAGCAACCTAGCGATCGACCGGATCGAGCGCTGCGCCACAATCCCGCGCGAGATCTCTTCGCGTTCCGACAGCGTCAAGGCCAGCCGCGAGCGACGCCGCTCCAGGGGACGGATCCCGCCATGCGGCGACACCAGACAATAAATAGACGATGACGGCTTACCAAACGCCCGACCAATCGCCTTTAACGACTCACCGCGCTGCCAACGATCCCATAACTCCGTCTTCTGTGCAGATGTTAAACCTGGGCGAGAAATTCCAACCATCACAAAACACTCCATCTTGCCGTTTAAGATAAAGTGTTGCGTCGACCGGTTGAGATCACCCCCCGAAACCGGACATCGGAAGTGAATGTCCGACTTTTGCCGTTTTATGTCCGGTCTACCCCCGAAACTTACCGTAAAATTAACAAGTGCTAACAGTCTGGTTTTGACCCTTCCAGGTCATTCCGGCAATCCAGCTAGGCGCAGTCCCTCGAAATAGCGACGCGTTGCTTCGGTGTCGCCGTAACCGATCATACGTGCTCGATTTGCGGAGAGGGAGTCCTCGGGGCTCAAGCGCAAAATGGCTGCAACTGCCTCCCGCGCCGCCTCCATTCGGCCAAGATGCGCAGAGGCCGAGGCGAGCGCGCGGTAGAGCGACAGATAGCCTTGGGTCAGCTCGAGACCGCGAATTGCGTACTCGATGGCTGCTTCATCACGCCCGGCTTGCACGCTG
>CAXMNC010000278.1:0-14935 GCA_964194625.1 Acidiferrobacterales bacterium | reverse complement strand
TCGCCGCGCTTCATGACTTTCATAAAGCGTTCATTGCCTGCGTATGCCGTAGATACCAGTCCGAGCGCAACAATTGCCGTGATGGCAGCAGTAAACAAATGCTTAATCATAATATTCTCCTAAAACATCGGTTATGGTACTTCACCCCTTTTTCGGGTACGTTTTTATAGATCCGCCCCAGATCACCTACCACAAAAGTGGGGGAATCAGCCAATCCAGACCAGGTAGCATAAGGTAGGCCCGCCGTTTGGTGCAAGCCGGGTGTCCGTGTGTCTTTGTGGGCTGCCCCCGCTGGCCCGTTAGACAAGCGCTCGGAGCGCGGCGAACCCGACGATACCCCCTTCGAACTCTTGCATGGCATCGACCAAACAAGGCCACAGATAGTCCGCCGAGGCGCTATCTGCCAGCACGTAGAAAGTGGGCGTGGCGCCCAAATCATTGCGTACGATCACGGCGTTGATACGTGCAAGCGAGGTCTGGGCGATGCGACCCTCATCGAATTTGTCGACCCGCAGGTCGACACCGCATACCTTGGCCAACATCTCAGTTGCGCATTCGCCGGTGATCGCGAACCAACAATAGCTTTCGGCACGCGGCATGTGATAACACATGCGCTCGGCACTAAGCTGCCAGTTCGCCTCCAGTCTTGCCGGTAGCTCTGAGCGTGCGTGTAAGTCACTAACGATCACATGCTCGTCTGCCGATAGACGCAACACTAATGCGCCGTCACTTTGACGGCGGGCTTGGCCGGGTCTATCGGGGATCGCCACGAGCTGCGTCACGAGCCAATCGGGGGTGTCCCTACCCTTGAAGCCGGTTCGCGACAACGGTGATAAATCGGCCAGGCCCATGCGCCGCGCTAACGCCACTTCATCGCCACCGTCGGCATAACGCATGGCCACCGCAGTATCTGCCAACACCTCGAACTCAGCGCCAGCTTCGGCCAAGATGCGATAGATCATGCTGCGACGTAGGTGTTGTGCCGGTTGGGTAGTGCCCACAGCGTTACATTTCCTGGCGTTTGTTTTGCGGATCGTAAAACGGCAGTTCGACGATCTCCGCACTCACCAACACACCGCCGGTCGATTTAATGGTGACCGTTTGACCCGGTACGGCCTGGTCCGGGGCCATAAAGGCGAGACCAATGGGTTTGCCGATGGTCGGAGAAAAATAACAAGAGGTCACGCGCCCGGTCATGGCGCTGTCGCGTAACACCAAATGACTCTCTTGGGGTATGGGTGCATCCAAGTCGTTAACCACGAACCCTGCAAGTTTGCGTCGCAACGGCCGGCTTTCGATCTCTTGGATCGAGCGGCCACCCACAAAGAACGGCTTTTTGCGGGCAATCGCCCAAGCCAGGTGCACTTCTCCCGGATGCGACATGGCGTCGGTGTCTTGGCCGACAATGATGTGGCCCTTCTCGAGCCGCAACAACCGCTGGGTCTCAATGCCAAACGGCCTAATGCCCTCAGCTTGTCCAGCCTCCATCATCGCATCCCATAAGGCCTCGCCGCAGTGCTGTGGCACGTGCACCTCGTAACCAAGCTCGCCGACGAACCCCACTCGCAGCAGTCGTGCGGGAATACCCGCCACTCGGCCCTCGCGTATCCCCATATAAGGAAACCCCTCCGCCGACAAATCCACGTCCGTACATAGTTTGGCCAACACATCGCGCGATCGCGGGCCGGCGATATTGACACCGCACCAAGCGTTCGTCACATGACCGATATCTACGTTTAGTCGCCACTGTGCATTCCAACGCAGCATGTTCTGATAGACGCGATCAACACCACCGGTAGTCGCGGTCACATAGTAAAGGTGTTCGTGAAAGCGACAGGCAACACCGTCATCGATGACCACACCTTGCTCGTTGGTCATTGCCACATAGCGGCCGCGGCCTACTTGCTGCTTCACGTAGGCGAAGGTGTAGATACGGTTCAGGAATTCGCCGGCGTCGGGGCCGCGCACGTCGATACCGCCCAGGGTTGAGACATCGACCAGGCCTACGTTGTTTCGTACGTTAAGCGATTCCTCGCTCATGCAGCGGTCGCGTTCATCTTTGGGCCCGTAATAGGCGGGCCGCAGCCAAACGCCCGCCAGTAACATCTGCGCGCCCGCTTCCAAATGTCGATGATGCATACTGCTGTGACGCTCTGGGTAAAAGCTTCGTCCCGCGCAATGGGCGATGCGCTCTGGAGCAAACGGCGGGCGCGCCGTGGTCACCCCGGTCTCGGCCACCGGACGCCCCATCGCATCGGCGACAAGGCGTGCAGTAGCGAGCGCCGAATTACGCCCCTGCGATGGCCCCATACCCACCGTCGAGTAGCGTTTTACCAGTTGCACGTCCTCGTAACCATCGCGGGTAGCGTTGATGATATCGGCTACCTGCAAGTCCTCGTCGTAGTCGACAAAGTCCTTGCCGTTGGGATGAGGAAAGATCGGCCACGCGAAGTTACGCCCGGCCGCCCCGGTCTCCTCGGGTGCCGGCGGCTCCTTCTCCCATTTGAGGCCAAGCGCATCTGCGGCCAACCAACCGGCGCGACGACCATCTGCTAACACGGCGTCAAGATCGTAGACGCTATTCACTGAGCCGGCCAGTCGCATGTGTTCTGGCACATCGCTAATCGAGAGCATGGCGCTGTCATCGTCGTAGTGGAGCTTGGCACCGGCGTGTAATGCGAGCTGGTAGGTCGGCGTGTAGCCGACAGATACGCAGAGCAAATCACAATCCATTACATCACCGGTACTTTCGCATTGCCCTCGCCTGATAACGCGGGACACCATCACCGCCTTAACGTGTCGGTCACTACCAATTGCCTCGTAGACGGTGTGGCCCAAGATTACCTTGATCCCGCGCTCACGCACGGCACTCACTAGCGCTGTCGATCGTGACTGTGATCGCATATCGACAATAGCAGCAATGTCGATACCGACCGCCGCCAGGTCAAGCGCGACACCGTACCCATCATCATTACCGGTGAGTACCACCGCGCGTCGACCGGGTCTGACGCCGTAGAGTCGTATGAGTCGCTGGGCGGCAGAACCCAACATGACACCGGGCAAATCGTTATTACCGAAGATCGCCGGCTGCTCCATGGCCCCCGCTGCCAACACCACCTCACGTGCACGCACCTTATATAGGCGTTTGCCGCGAATCACCGCTAACCAGTTCTCAGTAAACCAACCGTTGCACGTGGCGTCGGTCATGACCTCGATATGTTCACTGGCCTCTATCGCGGCTAGGAGCCTGTGGCGTGTTACCTCGCTATTAGGTTCATCAACATCGAAACGTGCGTAAGTCAGCGAACCACCCAGCACCGGATTCTCATCGACCAGTAGCACTTCGGCCCCGGCCTGGGCGGCGGTGATCGCCGCTTGCATGCCGGCCGGTCCCCCGCCAATCACCACCACATCGTAGAACTTGTACTGCTTGTCGTAATAGCCAGGGTCAACCGTCGGATCGACCACGCCCAACCCGGCCTTTCTGCGAATCAGGGGCGCCCATTTCTCCCACGCCCCCTTAGGTTTATAGAAGGCCTTGTAATAGAAGCCGACCGGCAAAAACTTCGAGAACATGCCGATCCATGCCTCACGGTCTTTCTCTAAGCTGCCTTTGTAGTTTTGGCCATGCACGCGCAGACCTTCGGTGATTGGGTAGCGGTCCGCCAGCACATTGGGATCCTTAGGTAGTTGCACCAATACATTGGCGTCCTGACCGGCCATAGTGAGCACACCGCGGGGACGATGGTATTTGAACGAGCGCGAGATCAACCATTGATCGTTGGCGGCTAAGGTACTGGCAATACAATCACCGGCCAGCCCTTCATAGCGTTTGCCTTCGAACTCAAAGCTGATCGGCTGATCATGATCGACCAGTAAACCGGCAGGTGCTGGTAAGCGGTTTACACCTGACACCTATTCAGACTCCTTCTTAAACTCTACCCGCTCTTTGAATAGTTCGCTCGGCGGATAGGTCCGTACGATCTCGTCGGTTACCGTATTGCGCTCGGCGATAAACCAATAGGAGGTCGCCGAGTGACACCACCATTCCCGCACTACACCAGCCGGATTGTCACTAAAGAATACGTACTCGGCCCACTCCTCAGAGCTGCTGGTGTTTGGGTCGGGCATAAGCTCAACTTCACCGCCGTAGGCAAACTCTGAGATGTTGCGCGGTCCGTTCAACGGACAGGGCATGATCTTCATTTCACAACTCCGCTGCCTTGCATTGTTAGTGGCTGGCGGCAGTAGCGCCGGTTTCGTTGATTTGTTCGAAACGTAGGAACCGATCAACACCGAAAGGCTTTATCAAGTCCGGCACTCTGCCCGTCGCAATCAGCTCCGCCATGGTCTTACCGGAGATGGGGGTCGCTTTGAAACCCCACGTACCCCAACCAGCGTCGAGATAGTAATTCTCCACGGGACTCAATCCCATGATGGGGCTGTAATCCGGCGTCATGTCAGTAATGCCCGCCCATTGACGCAATAAGCGCATCTGACCGATGAACGGAAATAACTCTTGGATGGCCGAGGATAATGATTCCTTCATCTCCAAAGTCGAGCGGGTACTGTAAAGTGGATAGGGATCGGAACCGCCGCCGATAACAAACTCCCCGCGTGAGCTCTGCTGAATATACACATGCACATGTGGCGCACTAACCAACGGGTCGAGGATTGGCTTGTACGGTTGCGTGACCATCGCCTGCAGGGGATAGGTGTGTATCGGCAGCTTGAATCCGGCCATCGCCGCTAGCAACGAACTCGTACCTGCCACCGCCTGCACGGCGCAGCCGCATTGGACCGTACCGCGATTGGTTTGAACCGCCTTGATGCGGTCGTGCTCGACATCAAGTCCGGTTACTTCGGTGAGTTGGTGCAACTCCACCCCACGTTCACACGCGCCTTTGGCGAAACCCCAAGCCACCGCGTCGTGCCGGGCAATAGCTCCATCTGCATGCCAGAGACCGGCGAGGATCGGGTAACGCCCGTCATCACCGAGATTCAATAAGGGCACAAGCTCTCGGATTTCTTCGCGCCCGATTAGCTCAGACCGCACACCGAGAAGTTTGTTGACCTCAGCGCGCCAGCGAAAGCTACGGATGGCGGCATCGGTCGTCGCCAAAGTGAGCTGGCCGCGATTCTCCCACATGATGTTGTAGTCGAATTCGTTGCTGAGATCGCGATAAAGCTTGAGTGATTCGCGATAGAAGGTGACCCCTTCTTCAGTCAAATAGTTGGCACGTAGGACAGCGGTGTTACGCCCAGTGTTGCCACCACCTAAATAGCCTTTCTCGAGAATGGCGATATCGGTAATGCCGTGATACTTGGCAAGGTAATAAGCAATAGCCGCGCCGTGGCCACCACCACCGATGATCACGACATCGTAGTGTTTCTTAAGATCCTTGCGCGGCGTGAAATGATGCTTTGCCGGATAGGTTTTGCTGAGCCCGTACTTGAGTAATCCAAATGGCATAGATTGGATCCGTGCTTTACAAATCAGTTGACCAAATGGAGAAACGAAGGATGGATGATAGCTTCTATCCTCGCTATTACAATATGAAACAATAGTTTTGCTTTTTATCCTAGACGTGCTTTCGGCAAGATAAGTACCAATGCTGTACCGCTGCGATCAACCGCTTTGTCAAGATATAGAGCCGATACCATAGCTGCCCGTAAGTAAATTGCCTTTCTCAAAACGATCAAGGCTGTAAGGCTCTATACTGACATCGGGAGTTTGACCCAGAATCGATTGCGCCAAGACACGACCGATTGCCGGTGCTAACTTGAAACCATGACCGGAGAAACCATAGCCGACGTAGAGTCCCTTGAGACCCGGCACCAGTCCAAGCACTGGATTCCAGTCCGGCGTACTGTCGTAAGGACCGGTCCACGAGTCCACAAGCTCGCCATCGGCGAAACTAGGCATCCGGTGCGCGATCTGCCCACCTTGGTGCTCAACAAAACTTAAGCTTACATTGTCGTCGATCTTGTCAGGCTCATCTAGCGGATCGCCGTGATCCCCGGTTCCAACGAGCACGACGCCTCCCGTTGCTGGCCGGAAATACATTTTGTTCTCCGTTGTAAGGTCTTTGACAATGGGCAATGATCTCGCATACGACTCTACCGTTTTGAACGTCAACACGATGTGGCGCGACACTTCGAGCGGCAAGCTGGTACCGGCCCAACCTGCGAGCTCTCCCGACCAAGGACCAATGAGACCTAGAACCGCGCCGGCGAAAATATCACCCTGGTTTGTGTAAACCCCCGTAACCGTGTCGCCCTCCCGTAGTAACCCTGTTACTGCGCACCCCGTTTTTACTGTAACCCCAAGCCGCTTCGCAGCGTTGGCGAAACCAGTGGTCGTCAGATAGGGATCGGCATAACCGGAGTCGGGTTCATAGCCGATTACCGAACAATCGTCGAGATTCAAGAGTGGGTGGAGTTCTTGCGCTTCTTGTCGCGAAATCGACCTGGTGTGCGCCCCTACCTTGGCTTGCATGTCGAGGTTGGCGGCGAGTTTTTCGGCCTTGTCACCCTCGGGCGCCACGATAATGTAACCTGAGTTTACAAACCCACAGTCTGCATTCGAGTCGCCAACGACATCGGCGAAGTGCCGAAAGATCTCCAGGCCTTTTATCGCGAGCGCGGTATTGCTGGGGATCGAATAATGGGTGCGTACGATGGCGCATGATTTGGCACTACCGCCGGTGCAAATCTGTTCACGCTCAAGTAACACGACTCGCGCTGCCCCGAGCTTTTTCAGGTGGAACGCGGCCGAAGCACCCATCACGCCGCCACCGATAACTGCTACATCGAACGTATCAGCCATGTCTACTCCGGGAGTCGTTGATCTCAGGTGTGTTTCTCGAGATGGGCTTTGATCTCTGCCAGCACAGCGCGGGGTTGCTGCTCCAGCATGCCGCCATCAATCGTAAACATGCCGGCACCAAAGATTGTTTCTAGCATGCCGAGGATACGAGCGGCCTGTGTCATCTTCTGTTTCCATATCTGCGGCTGTTTGAGTCTAATGCGAATACTATTACGGGCCGCCAGGTGGGCATCAGCGATCTCTGGCCACGGCACGATCCCCACTCGCCACGCTGGCACATCCAATCCCTCGCTTCGCAAGATCAATGCAGGTTCGCTTCCACTGCGTAACCGTTGAAAACGAACAACATGGCTCAACACGATAGCAACGCCGACCAGCAGCAATATGCGGACAAGCAGAGGCGTCTCGGGAAACACAAGCGCGACCAGCAACACAATGGCAGCCATTGTCGCACCGGTCACGATACGATGGGTCACCCGCCGGTTACTGTAGTGAAACACGGTTTCTGTCATGCGCTATTTTGTGAACCCCTAGGAGGCCCTATCTAATGCCATCCTTGCTGCCTTTACGGTATTGACCATCAACATCGCTACGGTCATGGGGCCGACGCCCCCTGGTACTGGCGTAATCGCAGACGCGACCTTGCTCACCGGTTCGAAATCAACATCGCCGACCAACTTGTAGCCGTTATCGGAGGAAGGGTCGTCAATTCGATTGATGCCCACGTCGATGACTACCGCCCCCGGCTTGATCATGTCGGGCCTAACAAACTCTGGTTTCCCCAACGCCGAAATTAATATGTCTGCTTGTCGACAGATTTCGTTTAAATTCTTGGTCCAGCTATGACAAATAGTTACGGTTGCGTTCGCACCCTCCTCCTTCTGCACAACGATGTTCGCCATTGGTTTTCCGACAATATTGCTTCTGCCGATGATCACAACATGTTTACCTGCAACTTCAATACCACTACGCAGCAACAGCTGCTGCACACCAGCCGGGGTACAGGATCGGAAAGTGTCTAACCCGATGACAAGCCGGCCAACGTTAAACGGATGAAACCCGTCGACGTCCTTGGATGGATCTATGGCTTCGATTACTTTTGTCTCATCGATATGTTTAGGAAGCGGCAGCTGCACGAGAATGCCATGCACGGCAGGATCATTGTTGAGCTCATTGATAAGCTTAAGAAGCTCCGGCTCCGATACGTCCGCTGCCGGTGTGTGCAGCACCGATGTTATCCCGACCTTTTCACAGGCCCGTCTCTTATTCTTTACGTAGACCTTGGATGCAGCAACATCTCCCACCAGCACGGCAGCAAGACATGGTGTTACGCCTCTATCTTTTAGTGCTTCAACTTCGTTCTTGGCCTCCTCCCGTATCTGTGCCGCAATTGCTTTACCATCAATTATTTTTGCTGTCATAAACCTAAATCTCTGCCTCCCTAATATCTGTTCTTAACCGATTAACAATCCAGCGTATGATCGCGTTCCCATTGAGTGATAGATCTCGTGTAACTCTGCCAATCGTCGAGCTTGAGCTTGACATAGCTGCTCACGAATTCGTCGCCAAGGCCGGCCCGCACCACCTTGCTCTTGTCGAACAGACGAATAGCGTCGAGCAGGTTGAGCGGCAGCCTACGGACACGGCGCAGCGTCTGACCCTCGGTGTACATGTTGATATCCAAACGCTTACCGGGATCACGTTTGTTGGCAATGCCATCGAGCCCGGCCATAAGTACGACGGCTTGAAGTAGATAAGGATTGGCGGAGCCGTCCATCAACCGTAGCTCGAAGCGGCCGGGTTCGGGTATACGTATCATATGGGTGCGGTTGTTGCCTGAATAAGTAATAGCATTGGGCGACCAGGTTGCGCCCGAAAGCGTTACCGCGGCGTTGAGACGCTTGTAACTGTTGACGCTGGGGTTAAACAGGGCGGCCAGCGCGTCGGCCGAATAGACGATACCGCCGAGGAAATGATAAGCCAAACTCGAAAGACCTAGCTCACCATTTTCGTCCAGGAATAGATTTCTGCTACCGCTCTCGTCCCACAGCGATACGTGGGCATGACAACCATTACCGGTGAGATTCGAAAACGGTTTGGGCATAAAGGTAGCGCGCAACCCGTGCTTTTCAGCAATCGACTTGACCATATACTTGAAGAAAACATGGCGGTCTGCCGTCGTTAGGCAATCTGCGTAGTCCCAGTTCATTTCGAACTGGCCGTTGGCATCCTCGTGATCGTTCTGATAAGGGCCCCATCCGAACTCAATCATGCAGTCACAAATCTCGCTGATCACGTCGTAGCGCCGCATCAACGCGCTCTGATCGTAACAAGGCTTCTCCTGGACATCGCGCTCATCGGAGATGGCCTTGCCATCAGGCGTAACGAGAAAGTATTCGCATTCGACGCCGGTTTTCATACGATAGCCTAGTTTCTGCTCGCGCTCTATTTGGCGTTTGAGTACGATACGCGGGGATGCCTCAACCTCCTTGCCATTCATCCACAGATCAGCGGCAAGCCAACCAACCTCTGGCCTCCACGGCAACTGTAGCAAGCTATCGGGATCGGGGATGGCAAACATGTCGGGATCGGCCGGCGTCATATCGAGCCAAGCCGCAAACCCAGCGAATCCAGCACCATCTTTCTGCATGGCGCCGATCGCACGCGCTGGCACTAGCTTGGCACGGGTGACGCCAAACAAATCGACAAAGCTAATCAGGAAATATTTAATACCTTTTTCTTTTGCGATCTGGGCCAGATCTTTGCTCATCTCCATCCTCCTTCTAATTTTCGTAGTTCTTATCGGATTCAGTTACCGAGGTTACTCGGCAGTCTCTTATTTTGAGATGCGGCCAATCTCGTGGGCTCCCACTAGTGTAGACCAGCTAAGGGAATGCCGGTCGCCTGCGCCGTTGCCAAGGTTATTGAGCGCAGGTCCTCGGGCTCAAGGTTTTGTAAATTGGTTTTACCCGTGCAACGGGCCATCATCGACGCCTCACCGCTACTCGCCTTAATGATGTTCACAGTGGCTTGGCTACGATCAAGATCACTGTAGTCCGACACAAACCGCAACGTATTGCCATCAACGATCTCACCACCCACGGCAAGACCCACTGCCGCACCAAACACCACTGCCTTGGCCCCCAGGGCAATGAGTTTAGCGGCATCCGTGCCGGAGCGGGCGCCACCGAAATACAATAAATCGATTGCTTCTTCCTGTTTGAGACGCCGGAGAATAACGATCGCATCACGTAGAATACGCAAGTCAGGCGCACCAGCCAATTCAGGCCATTCGCCATCCAGATTGGCGGTACCGTCGAGCAACAACATGTCGAACTTCTGTTCCAGTGCATAGGGAATCACACGCTCAAGCGCCGCCAGCGAGGACACCGCCAAACCAATAAGTTGGTCCGGGAATAAACGCTCTATCTCTATCGACTCAAACGCCTCGCCCATGAATATCAGCGCTGTCGCGTCCTTGCTCGGCACAGCCCCTGTGGGGGTCACTAGTTGAAACCACGGCACCGATTCGCCCATCGCCTTCACGCCGACGGAGCCGCAATTACTCGCCTTTAAGCCGGCCGCTACCGCCTCGCGCACCTCGGCCGGGGCACTATCGAAGCCGGTAACAAAAAATGGTTGCGCAAGCTCATATTTGGCAGCGATATCTGTGCTCACTTGGCAAGCCTCACGATAGGGGTCGATCACCAATCGCGATAAGTTGGCGGGCAGAAAAGTGAGATCATCCAACACCGCAGGGCGCCCTTGTGGAAACGGATCCTGTCGCGGGCGTAAGCGACGTTGGAACATCGCTTGGAGCTTGGCGTGGTCCATAGGATTGGTGCGCGCCATCGAGAATATATCCTCGCGGTGCTGTACCGAATAATCGGCCGAGCCAGTTTCAGCGTCGCAGCGATAACAGCGCGCCGCCTCTCGGCGGGCGGTTTCGTAACTGTAGGTCGACTCGATCTCGGGAAAATCGATGGGCTTCTCGCCCAAACCGAAAAACTCGGGCTCATGCAAAGGCAGTTTTTCCCACTCTAGGTCCTGCGCAACCGGGACGCAGCGCGTACGATATGGGGTGCGATAGGGCATGGGATTCTGGCGGCCCTCGAGAAAGGCCTTGACGTAATAGGCGGCTCGTTGGCCATGGTGCATGGCCATAACAATGGTAGACCCACCGAACGCGCCATCGCCGGCCGCAAATACTTTCGGATCATCCGTACGCATGCCATCGAAATCGGCGCGTACACGATCGGGCAACATCATTCCACGTTGATCAAGATCGTCGGATTCTGATTTCTGCCCGACGGCAGCGATCACCATGCCGCAGACAATCTCGTGCTCGCTGCCCGCGACCTCGACCGGCCGACGCCGGCCGTCGCTATCGGGCTCCCCCAACTCTGTCTTTACACAACGCAAGCTTAGTTCCATGCCCCTTGGTTCGACCGCAACCTGCTGCGTGTTGTAGATGAACTCAATACCTTCTTTGATGGCACCCTCGAGCTCGATGGAACGGGCCGGGATTTCATCGGGTCCGCGCCGGTAAATGACCTTCACGTGTTTGCAACCGGGCAGACGTTTGGCCACACGACAGGCATCCATGGCCACATCACCGCCACCGATGACGACCACCCTCGCCGGTAGTGTCGGGCGCTCGCCGCCATTGATGCGGCGTAGAAAGCTCACACCATCGACCACACGGTCATCGCTCTCGCCGGGTATCTGCATGCGTTTACCCCACCAAGCGCCGATTGTCAGCAACACAGCATCGTGGCGCTCTTTCAGTTGGTCGAGGGTCACGCCGTCCCCGAGCGCGGTGTTCAGGTGAGTCTTCAGGCCGGGACAACGGTTGGTCAGGCGGTCGATGTCTTCTTGGATGACGGCCGGCGGACAACGAAACTCGGGAATGCCCCAAATCATCAAGCCACCGAGACGATCGGTCATTTCGTACACATGCACTTCGTAGCCCGCGACACACAGATCGTGTGCGGCGGTAAGGCCGGCCGGACCAGCCCCGATGACGCCAACCGTTTGTTTCTTGCTTACCGGAATCGGTGGTGGATCATATTGATGACCCACCTTGTCCATGATGAAGCGCTTAAGGTTGCGAATCTGAACCGGCCCGTCGCTATCAGTTCGCCGGCACGCCGGTTCGCACGGGGCATCACACACGCGCCCGCAGATGGAACTGAAGGGATTGGTGGATGTGATGGCCTCGAACGCTTGCTCAAACTTTCCTTCCCAGATATACGCAAGGTAAGACGGTGCGTCGGTACCCACCGGACACGCCACCTGACACGGCGCCGGCACATAATTGGTCTGGCCTGTGTGGTCTTCGTACTCAGGCGGCGCGTCCGGTACCAGGATGCGGTTGATGTCGTAGACCGCCACGTCAACCTACCTTGGCCTTGAGTTCGAGGTGACGGTCACGATAACCTGGCTCGTAAGGCAAGCGTGTAATCGCCGCCGCCTCGGGGGTTAGTGCGACTAGATCATCGCGATTAAGCTGCTTGACGTCCGTGTAACCAAGGGCATGCGTGATCGTCGCGATCTGCCAGCGCACGCTTTCAAGGAAGCGATGAATGTTTTGCGCTTCGATTGCGGGTTGATAGCGCTTCTCATGTTCGGGGTCCTGGGTGGCAATACCGGTCACACACTGACCGACGTGGCACTGCATACAGGCGATACAACCGCCAGCGATGATGGTCGATGTGCCGAATCCAACGGCATCGGATCCCAGACACAGTGCCTTGGCAGCATCGATACCATCACGAATACCCCCCATGAGCACGATTTGAATCTTGTCACGAACGCCTATTTCTTCTAATGCATCGAGCGCCTCCATGATTGCGGCCACGGTGGGTATCCCTACGTATTCCATTACCTCCGCGCCGCCGGCGCCGGTAGAGCCCTGCATACCGTCGAGCTCAATAAAATCGAAGCCGTCTTTCACGGCTATCTTCATATCGTCGCGCACTCGTCCGGCGCCAAGCTTTACACTTATTGGAAGCTTGTAGCTAGTGGCTTCGCGAAACTCTTCAACCTTAATGACTAGATCATCGGCACCGAGAATATCTGGGTGTCGTGACGGCGAGCGCAGGTCGATGCCTGGCGGGATACCGCGTATCTCGGCAAGCTCTTTGGTCACCTTCTTCGCCATGAGCTGCCCACCAAAGCCCGGTTTTGCACCTTGCGAGATATAGATCTCGAGGCCGTTGGCGCGCTTCATATCATGGATATTCCAACCAAGCCGCCCGCCTAGACACTGAAAGATGAGCTGTGCGGCGGCATCGCGTTGGGCATCGCTCATGCCACCTTCGCCGGTGTTCTCGGCGATGCCAGACAAACTAGAGGCCATACCGACGGCTTGCTTGGTTGAACGGCTGAGCGCACCGTAACTCATTGGCGCTATCATCACCGGCATACTCAGCTTGAGCGGGGTGGCACCGTTTATGCCGCCGAGCTCGGTGTACATATTGACCTTAGATACAGGATCGGGGCCATGGTCGCTTTGACTAAGGTCCTTCTTAAAGGCGAGATCGGATAAGTGTGGTAGTTCGCGGGCACCGCCGTAGCCACGGATACGGTAGCGGCCGATCTGCGACTTAATATAAAGGTCTTCTTGGACCTTGGCGTTCCAGTAATCGGTTTCGCCCGAGAACGTGAAAAACGGTATGCTGCGCACCTGTCTTTCGCTGGTGGCATAGCGCAGTTTCTTGCCGGCGTTCGCCACCTTCTTGAACGTTCCTTTGAACTTGAGCTCATAGCGATCGAGAAATGCCCTGATGTCGTCGAGCTCAGCGCCGTCGACGTCGACAACCTGCGCATCCGATCCAAGCGAGTGCACTTCACCACCAACATAGATCTCGCCGCCAGCCATGTCTTCGCCAACGCGTTCGCCCGAGTCACCGAGGATGATGATGCGACCACCGTACATCATGTAGCCGGCCATGAAGTTGGCGTTACCGGCGCAACAGAGCGTGCCAGCCTTCATCACCTGGCCCGCGCGCGACCCCATGTTGCCGCGAATCACCAACTCCGCGCCGCGAATGGCGACACCGGCAATAGCGCCAGCATTGCCGCCCACCACCACGCTGCCGCTGTAGATATTGTCGCCCAATCCCCAGCCGACATTGTTGTCTACTTCAAAATGCGCTTTGTCGGTGAGGCCGGCACAAAAATACCCGGCCGAGCCGCGAATCTTGACGTTGATCTCGGCAGTTAAACCGACCCCAATGTGGTGTCGGGCGTCGGGATTTATGACCTCGACGTCTTGACCCTCAGCGCCGTACTGGCGAATACGTTCATTCGCCTCGCGAACGGGTATTTTGGCTAAGTCGATCGTGACCACGTATTGTAGCTCCCCGGCGGGGGCTCTTTGGTATTCAGTGCCTGGCCCGGAAACAGACGATTGAGCGAGACCTCTTCGGATGCCACGGCAATAAGGTCATCATTCTCGTACATGATCATTGGTTTCACCGCCAGTCGATCCTTGGCATAACCGATTTCGTCCTTGGTTGACACCAAGAATGAAAACGTACCGTCTAGATCGTCGATAGAAGTTTTCAGCGCTTCCTTGAGTGCGATGCCCTGCGAGAGCTTGTCGGCCAAATACACGGCGATCAATTCGCTGTCGTTGTCGGTACGGAATTCGAAATCGCGCTGTTCTAGGCGGCGTCGCATTTTCCAATAATTCGTAATCTGGCCGTTGTGAACGATGGCAACGTCGGCGAACCCGGTGGCCCAGAATGGATGCGCTGACTCTGGCTTTACCTCAGACTCAGTGGCAAGACGCACATGGCCGAGTCCATGGGTACTCGTGAACTTGTGTACCGCGTAGCGCTCGTCGACTTCATGCGCCTTACCGACGTCCTTGACGATGTCCAGACTCTCGCCGATAGAAATCACCTTAGCCGCTTGTTCCATGGCATAGGCGAACTTCCGTACATCACCACTGAACTGGACAACCACACGATAGTTGTCTCCGATATGTTCATCTTCAATGATCGACGCATACTGCTCCGCCAGGGTCTTTTGGATACGCTCGACCGCGACGACCGCTTCGTCGCCCTGCCCGACGAAAAAACGCAGCTTGAGCTCGCC
>CAXMNC010000277.1:0-2735 GCA_964194625.1 Acidiferrobacterales bacterium | reverse complement strand
CGCGCAGGAAAGATCCGCGAAATCATGCTGACTCCCACGCCAGTGCATCTGGACGCCCGATTCATGACAATCAAGACATATGGCATTGTGTTCTGCCACCGATTCCGGCGACTCATCTCGAAATGTGATGATCGCTTTATCCTCAACACCGGCCATTACGGCGGTAATGTGGTTCGACCCCGGACCATGACATGCCTCGCAGCCGCGCGCTTCCAATCGTGTGCGCGGGGCATTGAAAAAAATTCTACCCATCATAGTTTCACTGAAGGTTGCATGCGATACGTTGTGGCAAGTCGTGCAAACCTCCGTACCCAGATACGTAGCCTCCTGCGCAGAGACTTCATCCGCGACCCAAAGCGATCCGCAGAAAAAAAGGAAAGAAAGAAAAAAAGACAACAAGAAAGAGCTTCTGAGTTCTGGAAAAGCCATTCTCTCCCCCTTATTTGCTCTTACTCGCTATACAACCTGACATTCGTGTCCGTTTTCCCACCGCCGATGCAGTCATTGTCGAGTTTCTACTACCGGACATTCGACTGGTACCGCCTTCTCAGTGCCCGCATCACGTCCAGGCGGCTGATCTGTCCGACCAATCGTCCGTCGTCGACCACCGGGTATCGGTTATAGCTACCTTTGACGAACATCGATGCTACCGTCAAGATGCTTTCGTTGGGCGCGACGGATTCGACGTCGACGCTCATGAACTCCCTTACCAGGCCACCCCGAGTCCCATAGTACTCCGCCTGCAAAGCGGCCTGCAGGCAGTCTCGCTCGGTCAGGATGCCGACCATCCGACCGTCACGGTCAACGACGGGTGCGCCCGAAATGTCGTGCTCGATGAGCATATTCGCCGCCGCCAGGAGCTCCTGTTCTGGCTCCAGCGTGACGAGCTCGGTCGCCATGTAATCGCGTACGTCCAGCGAGATCATGCCTTCTGATTCCTCAGGCTCCGGGTCACCGGGTTCTGCCGCGCCGGCAGGTTCCGTTCTCCGCTTTGTTCGGACAGCCATCGCAGCCAGCCGTCCCTGGAATACGTTTGCCGCACCCGCCGGTGAGCGGTCTGCCCGACAGTATCAAGCCCAGGCTCATCGCCGCACAGCACGCGACGACGACAATGAGGGTACCGATGAAGATGGTCATGAAGTCATTCCCCAAAGTCGTCAAGCAAAATGTTCTCACTCTCGACGCCGAAATCGTAAAGAAGCCGCATGATGGCGGCGTTCATCACTGGTGGGCCGCAGAGATAATATTCGCAGTCTTCCGGGGCCGGATGATCCTTCAGATACTGCTCGAAGAGGATTTCATGAACAAATCCCCGCGCACCTTCCCAATTGTCCTCGGGCAGTGGCTCGGAAAGACCGAGAACCCAATTGAAATTCTCGTGCTTCTCGGCGAGCTCGTCGAATTCGTCGGCATAAAAGGCCTCGCGCAGGCTGCGGGCGCCGTACCAGAAACTGATGGTGCGCCTGCTGTTCAACCGCTTCAACTGGTCGAAGATATGCGACCGCATCGGCGCCATACCGGCGCCGCCTCCGATGAATACCATCTCGGCGTCGGTGTCGCGTGCGTAGAATTCACCGTAGGGTCCCGAGACCGTCACCGCGTCACCCGGCTTGAGATTGAAAATATAGGACGACATTACACCGGTCGGCACCGACGGCGGGGCACCGGGTGGTGGCGTTGCAATGCGGACGTTCAGCATGACGATGTCGTCTTCTTCCGGGTAGTTAGCCATGGAGTAGGCCCGCAACTCAGGCGCTTTGACAACCGACTCGATCTCGAACAGACCGTAGCGTTCCCAATCGTCGCGATACTCCGGTTGGATGTCGAAAGACTTGTAACTCAACTCGTGGGGCGGGCATTCGATCTGGATGTAGCCGCCGGCACGAAAATCCAGGCGTTCTCCGTCCGGCAGCTCGACAACGAGCTCTTTGATGAAGGTTGCGACGTTGTCGTTGGAACGTACATTGCACTGCCACTTCTTCACACCGAACACCGCATCCGGCACCCGGATCCGCATGTCTTGCGTAACCGCTACCTGGCAGGCCAGGCGCTCACCCGCCGCGGCTTCGCGTTTGGTGATCAGCGAAGCCTCGGTCGGCAGTAAAGACCCGCCCCCTTCGGTGACAACGACCCGACACTGGCCGCAGGTCCCGCCGCTACCACAGGCCGAGGGCAGGAACAACTGATTCTCCGCCAGAGTGGCCAGCAGTTTCGAGCCGGCGCCGGTCTGTATGTCGCGCTCACCGTTGACGTTGATCGTGACGTCGCCTTGCGGCACGAGCTTGGCGCGAACCCACAGAATGAGCACGGCAAGCAGCGACAGGATGCCGGTGAAAAGGAGGATGCTGAAACCGATTTCTTGTATCACAGGATTCAGGCAGCGCTCGGCCCACTCCTCCCTAGAGTTGAATGCCGGCGATGGACATGAATGCCAACGCGACCACACCGGTCGTAACGAACGTGATCCCCACACCCCGAATGCCATCCGGGATGTCGGAGTACTTCATTTTTTCCCTCAGTCCAGCGAGGGCGACGATCGCCAGCGCCCAACCGAAGCCGACGCCAAAACCGTAGGCAACACTCTCGGTAAACGTGTATTGCCTCTGGACCATGAACAACGAGGCACCCAGTATGGCGCAGTTAACGGTCAGCAATGGTAGATAAATACCCAGAGTGTTGAACAACGCGGGAAAAAATCGATTCAGAATGATCTCCAGGATCTGAATCATCGCCGC
>CAXMNC010000276.1:0-3365 GCA_964194625.1 Acidiferrobacterales bacterium | reverse complement strand
TCCTCCGCGACCCCTTCTTCGTCCGCAGCCTCGTCGCCCCCGCTGCTCGTGTCCTTCATCGTCTCCAGCAGATTCTTCAGCGCCTTGTCGTCCATCTCCTCCAGGCGCGAGAGCGGAAGGGCCGGCTGGTTGCCCACGGCGAGGAAGATGATCGGGTCGCCTGCGGGCGCGGTCTTGAGTTCGAAGTCGAGCAGGCCCTCGTAGAGAATGCCTATGTACTCGCTGGAGAGGTCCGAAAAGTCCACCGGAGCGGGCATCCAGGTGCTGGCGCGGCCGTGGCGCAGCTTGACACGGGTGCGGGTAATGCGTTCGAGCACGCGGTGGACATCGCGGTCGGGCAGTACCTCGTGTGAGAACGCCGGAGCAATAATCCACCACTGAGAAGCGGCCAGATTGTCTGGTTGCTGGCCGGAGTAAAAATCCGCCAGTGGTAAGCTTTCTGCTTTTGCAGAGGGCGGGGATGAAGCAATTGGAACTCTACGGACGCGTACGATATGCGGTAATTATTCAAGGTATGAGCCGGCGCAAGGCGGCACGAATGTTCGGGATAGATCGACGTACGGTCGATAAGATGGTGGCATTTCCAGCGCCCCCAGGTTATCGCCGCAATAAGACACCAACGCGGCCCAAGCTTGATCCGTATGTTGGCATTATTGACCAGATCCTTGAGGACGACACCAAACGCCTGAAGAAACAGCGGCACACCTCGAAACGGATATTTGAACGCCTTCGTGATGAGTATGGATTTACGGGCGGTATCACGATCGTGAAGGACTATATTTTTGCCGCCCGGCAACGTCAGCGGGAGATGTTCGTGCCGCTGAGCCATCCTCCGGGTCATGCCCAGGCTGATTTTGGCGAGGCGGATGTGATTATCGCCGGTGTTGAGTATCGGGCTCATTATTTTGTCATGACCCTTCCTCATAGCGATGCCTGCTTCGTTGCGGCTTACCCCGCAGCAACGACGGAGGCTTGGCTGGACGGTCACAACAGAGCCTTTGCCTTCTTCGGTGGCGTCCCGCAATCGATCTTGTATGACAACGATAAGTGCCTGGTGGCGCGGATATTGCCGGATGGCACACGGCAGCGAACACGGGCGTTCAGTGGTCTTCAGTCCCATTATCTTTTTGAAGATCGTTATGGCCGTCCCGGTAAGGGCAATGACAAAGGTAATGTGGAGGGCGTTGTTGGCTACGCTCGACGTAACTTCATGACGCCTCGCCCCCGTTTTGCCAGTTGGGATGCCTTTAACGTTCACCTGGAAGAGCAATGCCGCAATCGTCAGCGTGATGTTTTACGCGGTCACCGCGAGAGCATCGGCGCTCGGCTTGTCCGCGATCAAGAGGCGTTGACGGCATTGCCTCCGAGCTCGTTTGATGCCTGTGACAGATTGGCGACGCGGGTTAATTCCCTGTCCCTGGTGCGGTATCGGAATAATGATTACTCGGTACCCGTCGCCTTCGGTCATCAGGAGGTCTGGATCCGTGGTTATGTCCATGAGGTCATCATTGGCTGCGCCAGTGAGGAGATCGCCCGCCATCCCCGTTCCTATGACCGAGAGGATTATATCTTTAACCCGATCCACTATCTGCCCTTACTGGAGAAAAAGATTGGTGCTCTGGACCAGGCCGCTCCGCTGGTGGGATGGGATCTGCCGAATGTGTTCGCAACTTTGCGACGCCTTCTTGAAGCCCGCATGGGCAAGCCGGGGAAGCGAGAATACGTTCAGGTCCTGAGGCTTTTGGAGACTTTTGAACTCAATGATCTTCATGGTGCGATCAAGGACGCCTTGCGCCTGAGCGCGATTAGCTGTGACGCCATCAAACATCTGGTGCTGTGTCGCATTGAACGACGTCCACCCAGGCTCAATCTGGACATTTACCCTTATCTACCACGGGCTCGGGTGGCGACAACTTCGGCAGCCAGTTACATGAACTTGCTGGCAGATGGTGCGTCATGAGCGATACACCACAACTCTTGCTCGCCCATCATCTGAAAGCTCTCAGGTTGCCCACCTTCCTCAGGGAATACGACAAGCTGGCCCGTCAATGCGCCGCCGAGGGTGTCGATCATGTGCGATATCTCGTTCGATTGGCCGAGCTGGAACTGATTGATCGAGAGCGCCGCATGGTCGAGCGGCGGATCAAGCTGGCCAAATTCCCCGCCGTCAAAAGCTTAGACAGCTTCGACTTCAAGGCCATGCCATCGCTCAACAAGATGATGGTTCTGGAACTGGCGCGATGTGAATATATCGAGCGCCGTGAAAACGTCATTGCCCTCGGCAACTCGGGCACCGGCAAAACCCATATCGCCCTTGGCCTCGGTTTGGCCGCCTGTCAGAAAGGCCTCTCCGTTGGCTTTATCACAGCCGCCGCCCTGGTCCACGAGATGATGGAGGCCAGGGACGAGAAGCGCCTGCTGCGCTTCCAGAAGCAATTGGCAAAATACAAGGTGCTGATTATCGACGAACTCGGCTTCGTGCCGCTCAGCAAAACCGGCGCAGAACTATTGTTCGAAGTGTTCTCTCAGCGTTACGAGCGCGGCTCGACCCTGCTGACCAGCAATCTGCCCTTCGACGAGTGGACCGAGGTGTTCGGCTCTGAGCGCCTGACAGGGGCGTTGCTCGACCGTCTCACCCACCACGTCCATATCCTGGAGATGAACGGCGACAGTTATCGCCTGAACCAAAGCCAAAAACGGCGGAAATCCCCAAAAAACACCTGACCGGCGTTAAACACCGAGACCACGGTTGACCCGGTGGGCCCACAGGCACCTCCCACGCGACCTACTGCGTCAGCGTGTGGGGCGCACTCCGCAGGTCGCGCGGGGCCCTCCTATGGACTACCGGGACAACCCGCAACACCGAGCTCTGCGTCACATCAAGGGGACTGATTGAACGCTGCCATAGTGGTGTACTTTTGCTCCGGCCAGTGGTGTATTTTTACTCCGGCGTTGACACGTAAATTGGCTGCACGAAGGTTTTTCGGCAGGAAAGCTCGATTATCTCGGGATGCAATTCGGGTGGTTTTATGATGGCCACCGCGCACTTGCGGACTGCGAGGCGTGCCTCGCGCTACTGGCCCAGACTCTCCCGAAATCTGGTCGAAATGTTATGGCAATCGTTCGCGAAGCGGCTCTCCACGATGACTTCCTCGTGTGCGCAGTCGACGCGCCCTATGATCTTCGCGATAAGCTTAAGCAGCGCGGGTATCGTTGGCGCCCTGCTGACTTGCCGAACGGAAGAGTCTGGTGGACGACAACCGCCGATTCTGAGGCGGAGATCGCGTGGCTCCGTGAAGAAATCTATAGCCAGGAGATCTCGATACCGTTTCACCCAATCACAGCGCGCGAACGCTATTCCGAAC
>CAXMNC010000275.1:0-21566 GCA_964194625.1 Acidiferrobacterales bacterium | reverse complement strand
AAGCCTATAGTTATCATCCCGTCGGCTATATGCAGATTAGCCCGGAATCCATGCGTGCAGATATCGCGTCCATTGCCGAACAGCAAGAACAGATCGGCTATGAGTCGGTGTTCATCGAGGGTGAGAAACAGTCCGCCGACTACATGAAGACCATCTTCCACGACTGGCAGGCCCAAGGCATTACCTCGGTGTTACACGAAAAACGTGGTGGCTATGCCAACAACCTAAAAAGTCTTTACGGCCTCGCAAGCAAAGCCGAAGCGCAAGGTGTGCGTATTCTCACCGGCGCCACCGTGACGGGATTTAAGATGGCAAACGGTGCAACCGCTGTGACCGCGGTAGAGACCGATCGCGGCCGTATAGAGTGTGAGTACGTCGTCGTTGCCGCCGGCCCGTGGGTCAAAAGCATCTGGGACATGTTAGAGCTGCCGAAAGCGATCGATGTAAAAGGGAGCGATGGCACTATCCACCGCGACGTACCCATGTGGGTGTTTTGGTCTCTGCAAGAGGGCACCCTTGGGGTTGACCCGACGCTACAAAAAACCAACGATGGCGAGTTTCCGCCGGTGGTCCATGTCGATAGCGATGTACCGTTGTACTCCGATGTCGATGGTTCACTCATCACCGATCAGATGTGGGGTATCTACTACAAGCCCGATTTCAACTTCGGTGGCATCCAGGGGGGCGCCGCACCGTTCAAAGTGGAGACCAACCCAGACGAAGTCGCGGTTGACCCCTACGGACCCGCCTCGCCTGATTTCGTGGTGGGCGATGATTTTGCTCACATGTGGTGTTCGGCGCTGGCGCATTGCCAAAAACGTTTCCAAGGCCAAATCCCCAAATATAAGAATGAGCCCTCGGGTGGAATTGGTGCATTTACGCCCGATAGCTTTCCCGTATTCGATGTGTTTCGGGAAAACTGTTATATGATTGCGGATTCGAACCACGGCTATAAGATGATAGGCGTGGGCAAGCTAGTCGCAAGCGAGATCTGCGGCACACGCAGCACGCTACTACAACCATTCCGTTTTTCGCGCTACGCCGAAGGGAGGCTACATCCGATTTCGAACAGCCCCTTCCCTTGGAGTTGAGGGGTTCGCATTGGCTGTGGATAAAAATAGCATAGTAAGCGCGGTCTTTTTGGAGGATGGCGCATCACACTAGAGAGGCAATAAAAATGACTGACCTAGAAAATCATGTTAATCAGCCGGGCCGTGACAAGCTCGTCAAAGAAGTACGTCAAAAAATCAAGGAGCTTGGCGTTACGTACATCTACTATCAGTTTGCTTCGGTGACTGGTCGCATCGTCGGTAAGGGTATTCCCGCCGATCACTGGGAACGCTTAGCCGAGCGCGGGTTTCAATTGGTCTACGGCTCGACCGCAAACCTGTTTCTAGATCGTCACGGCCACTATATCGGATACGGTCCTGAATCATCGGAGTTGGTTGGCATTCCGGACCCAGAGACTTTTTGTCAGCTCCCCTGGGACAAGCGGGTCGCGCGCGTATTTTGTACCTGCTTTCGCAACCGCGAGGAACGAGAAAATCCCGGCGGCCATCTGACGTCAGATTGTCGCGGTAATCTGCGTATCATCCACGACGAGTTCAAAAAGAAATATAACGGCATGCACCTACGCCACGGCGCCGAGCCGGAGATGATGTGGCTCAAACGCGACGAGGACGGCAAGGTAGCCGGTGGCGTCACCAAACCGAATTGTTATCACATCGATCAGTTCGAGGGACTACGCCCTGCCTTCATGCAGGTCATCGAGTACTGCCAGGCCATGGGGTTCGATATGATCCAGGGTGACCACGAAGATGCGCCCGGACAGCTCGAGCTCAATTGGACGTTCGATGACGCATTGCGCACCTCCGACCGGCTGACCACCTACCGTCAGGTGTGTGCCCAGGTGGCGCGCGAGCGCGGTATCTTCGCCTGCTTCATGTCTAAACCGTTCATGCATGTTTCCGCCAATGGCTGCCACCACAATATGTCGCTGTGGACCGGCGGTGAAGACAAGGTCAATACCCTGCACCAGGACCCGATGGCTGGCATGGATGACGTGTTCTCTTATCGTACCGGCGGCGAAAACCTGTATATGCCGGATCCCAAGATTGACGAGCGCAAACCGGGTCCAGTTGGATTGCAATGTATCGGTGGGGTCATGAAGCATCTAGACGCGCTGACCGCGCTTGGCTCCTCCACCGTAAACTCCTATCGCCGCCTATGGGATACGGGCTTCTGGGCGCCGGTGTTCGCTGACTGGGGCTATCAAAATCGCACCTGCGCACTACGCATATCGGCGCCGGGGCGTTTTGAATACCGATCGGTGGATTCCATGGTGAATCCATACTTGATGGCGGCGGCGCTGCTAAAGGCCTTCGAGGACGGTATCGACAACAACCTCGATCCGGGTGAGCCGGAAGAGCGCAACATCTATGAGGCCATAGAAGCCGGCAAACAAGTGAAGAAGCTGCCGATGACGCTCGGTGACGCGCTAGACAAGTTGGCAAACGACGAAGTGATCAAGTCCGCATTACCGGGCGAAATGTTTAGGGTCTATATGCACTACAAGCGCGACGAATGGGAACGGTTCAATCACACCGTCACCGAGTGGGATATCAACACGTACCTCGACTGTTTGCCGTAGCCGGTGATGGGTGATTAGTGGTCGGTAAATCGTGAGCCGTAAATAAGGGATGTGAACCGTGATTTGTGACGACTGAGCATGCTTTGTCTTGCGACTCACGGATTACGATTACGGCACGCTTAGTGAGCCACACTGATCAGTAAGTGGTGGCCTAACCCAGGAGATATCTATGTGTGGTATTGCTGGACTGATTTATAAAGGTAAGAGCTCGGATATCGGTCAAGAGTTGACCTCGATGCTTCAGGCGTTGAAGCATCGGGGACCCGACTCCACCGGATTTGCGCTTTATGGCCACCCGAAGGCAGATCAGTACATCATGCGCTTCAAGGTCGCCGAACAGGAAGACGTAAAAAAGGGTTTCGAGATTCAAAAACAGATGAAGGAGCGCAAGGCCACTATTGACGCCCGCATGGCGGAGATGGGCGCCAAGGTGGAGGCGCAAGAACAGGCCACCGATTATGCCTACCGCTATGTGTTTAGCTTTGATGGTGATCTGCGGCGACTGGCGGATTACATCGAAGATATCGAGGGGGCCGAGATCTTATCGCTGGGTCACGCGCTCGAACTGATCAAAGACTTGGGCGATGCCAATCGCGTGTCGACCCAATACGGGCTCGATGATTTCGAAGGCACCCACGCAATCGGTCACACGCGCATGGCCACCGAATCGGATGTCGATATTCGCTCGGCGCATCCTTATTGGGCCTATCCGTTTAACGATGTCTCGGTCGTACACAATGGTCAGCTCACCAATTACTGGAACAATCGACGCGCGTTGGAGCGGCGCGGCCACCGCTTCATGTCTGACTGTGATTCCGAGCTAATAGCGGTATACCTTGCCGATAGCATGGACCGTGACGGTGATCTTGAGGAGTCCATGCATCGCTCGATTTCGGAGCTCGATGGCGTATTCACTTATGTCGTTGCTACGCAGGATAGGGTCGGCATGGCCAAAGACGTTATGGCGGCGAAACCGATGGTGCTCTACGAGAGCGATGATTTAGTCGCACTTGCATCGGAAGAAGTGGCGATCCGCAGTATCTTTCCGCACGAGATCGACACCTATGACCCCTACGAAGGTGAGGTGCGCGTATGGCAGAGTTGAAACAAGAGCAGCAGTCGCACCGCATGGGTATGCATACCGAGCAGCTCACGGGGCGCACCCAGCAAATCTTTTTCTCGCCGGAGGAAGCGGAAAACTTTACCTATTCCTATGCTTACGAGGTCGATACCAATAAGCATACCGAGTTTGACGTGGCCGCTCTCGACAGCAAAGCGATCAATCTCAAGATTCGAGAACTAATGAGTCAAGGCTACGGCAGCATCGCCGTGCAAAACCCCGGCGCCAAACATTCGCTCGGGGTCGGGATCCTTAACCGTCTGCAACTCCATTTTGAGGGCAGCCTTGGTTATTTCGGGGTCGGCCTCATCGACGGGCCCAACGTGACTATCTCCGGTCGAGTGGGCTGGTCGTGTGCCGAGAATATGATGGCCGGTACCGTCGTAATCGAAAAAAACGCCGGTTCCACCTTTGGTGCTGCCATTCGCGGGGGTGATCTCGTCTGTAAGGGCGACGTCGGTAGTCGCACCGGTATCGATATGAAGGGCGGTACCATCATCGTCGGCGGGCGCACCGGTGCTTTTAGCGGCTTCATGATGCAACGCGGACGCATGATCATACTGGGAGATGCCGGTAAGAGCTTGGGCGATTCGATGTACGACGGGACAATTTATGTTGGTGGCAAGATCGCAGACTTAGGTGTCGATGCCGTGGAAGGGGAGATAACTGATCTCGACATTCAATGGTTGGACCGCAAGTTATCACTATACGGATTTCAAACACCGAATGGCACCAAGAATATGACCAAAATCGTGGCCGGCAAAAAGTTGTGGAATTACGACAACCTCGAGCCGACCGAAAAGAAGCTGGTGCTCTAGCACCAAGGGATTGAACAATGGCGGCAAAGACAAAGTCTCGCAGCACTGCACGGTCGAAGGCACGGCAGAGTTCACCATCACCGAAACGGGACCGGCACAACCTTGGGCAAAGCTTTATCTTCCCGCCAAAGGTTATTGATGACATCCACATCAAGGCGGAGCTCGGTCGTTACCGTATGCGTGGGTTTTCTATCTTCAAAAAGATCCCCACTTGGGATGACCTTACCTTTCTCCCCGGTACGCTCACGCGCTTTGTGATTGAAGGCTATCGCGAGAAGTGCGAAACCAAAACCATCCTCGGCCCAAGATGCAAACGACCGCTAGAGCTAGATATTCCCATTTACATCACCGGCATGAGTTTCGGTGCATTGAGCCATGAAGCCAAGACGGCGCTCGCACGCGGGGCCACTATGGCGGGCACCGCAACGTGTTCGGGCGAAGGTGGCATGATTCCCGATGAGCGCCGCTATTCGTCCAAGTGGTTTTATCAATGTATCCAGTCACGCTACGGCTTTAATCCACATCATTTACTACTGGCGGACGGTTGCGAGTTTTTCATCGGCCAGGGCTGCAAAGTCGGTTTGGGTGGACACCTCATGGGTCAGAAGGTCTCCGACCAGGTGGCGGAGATGCGTTCGTTGCCGGCTGGTATCGATCAACGCTCACCGGCACGCCACCCCGACTGGCTGGGGCCAGACGACTTGTCGCTCAAGATCCAGGAAATCCGCGAAGCGACAAACTGGGAGATTCCGATTCAATTAAAGCTGGGCGCGGCGCGCGTATACGATGACGTGCGCATGGCCGCCAAGACCGACCCAGATTGTATCTACATGGATGGTATGGAAGGCAGCACCGGCGCCGGTCCGCATCTCGCCACCGAGGAAACAGGGGTGCCGGGCATCGCTGCCATTCGGCAAGCCCGTAAGGCGCTCGATGATGTCGGTCAGTCGGGTAATATTTCGCTGATCTACGCCGGTGGTATTCGTAACGGCGGCGATGTCGCCAAGGCACTGGCGCTCGGCGCTGACGCGGTGGCGATCGGGCACTCGTCCCTGATGGCCTTGAATTGCAACAAGGATATCCCCGAGGCCGATTTCGAGAAGGAGATCGGTGTCGAGGCCGGTTACTGCTACCACTGTCACACGGGACGTTGTCCAGTGGGGGTCGCAACCCAGGATCCGGTGCTGCGCAAACGCCTTAATCCCGATGACGCGGCCGAGCGGGTTTACAACTTTTTGCATACGCTCACCATCGAATGCCAGATGTTTGCGCGTGCCTGCGGTAAGACCAACGTGCATTCGCTCGAACCCGAAGACCTAGCCGCCCTCACGATGGAGGCCTCCGCCCTGGCCCAGGTGCCGTTAGCGGGCTCACAACATACCGTCGGCCGACCCGACATGACCCGTTATTGAGGAGAAGAGAGGATGGCTAAAAAAGCCGGACGAAAGAAGACGAGTCGAAACGTTAGGAAAATAACCCGAAAGAAGGCTGCCACCGGTAACGCCAAGGCAAGCGGCATCGAAACCGAACACGAAAAATGGATCGGCCAACACATCGGCTATCGCTACGACGTCAATTTGCTGCCCGACTACACGCGTCTCACACCATTCCTTAAGAAGTACATGGAAACCATGGGTTGGCGAGATCTCAATTGGCTGGAAGACGTCCATATGGGCTACGAGGAAGGCCGACCGGCGGCATTCGATCGCAACATTAATGGTTGGGTGACAGTACCCAAGAAGATGAAACTACCGAATAACCAGCAGGATCGCGATATGCTCGCCCGTGAGCTGCTGGTTAAGTTTCAGATGTCAGAACGTCATCCGCTTGTTGACCTAAAGAAGGCCTACCGGAAGTTTTAGTTTCCTCGACACTGCGTGTGTTGGCGCAGCGGGCGCGGTCGAACTCTTGGCCCCAGTTACGAGCCGACACGCCTCTTACGCGGCTAGCTTTAGGACACCCCCGGTACCGGAAACTTTCTGCAGAATGTCTTCACATCCTCATGCAGTGCTTCCAGGGCTGCCTTATCGTCGCGCTTAGACACGGCTGAGAGCATAAAATCCGCTAACTGATCCATCTCCTGCTCCTTCATACCGCGGGTGGTAACGGCCGGGGTGCCGAGTCTAACACCGGATGGATCCAAGGGCTTACGCGGGTCGTCGGCGATCACATTTTTGTTTAGGGTAATGCCAACACCATCGAAGAGTTCTTCCGCCTCTTGGCCGGTGATACCCCATGACTTGACACAATCGATCATGAATAAGTGATTATCGGTACCGTTGGTGATGAGTTTGGCGCCACTGTCCATAAACTTCGCAGCCATGTGCTTGGCATTCACGATGATCTGTCGCGCATAGTCTTTGAACTCCGGTTTGAGCGCTTCTGCGAAGGCAACGGCTTTGGCCGCCACCATTTGCATAATCGGCCCGCCCTGAAAACCGGGGAACACAGACTTGTCGATCTTCTTACCGAGCTTGGCCTCACGCGACAAGATCATGCCGCCCCGTGGTCCACGCAGGGTCTTGTGTGTCGTAGTAACGATGACATCAAAGCCATCATCAAAAGGACTGCGCACGGCGTGCCCGGCGATTAAACCTGCGATGTGCGCCATATCGGCAACCGCATAGGCGCCAACTTCCTCGGCAATGGCGTTCATCCTGGCGTAGTCGAGCTCGCGCGGATAGGCCGAGAACCCGGCTAGAATGATCTTGGGTTTCTCGCGAAGCGCGACTTCCCGCATCTCGTCGTAGTCGATCTCACCCGTCTCGATGTCCTTCATCTTGTAACGGACGAAATTAAAGATCTTGGTGATGTAGGTAACGGGGTGACCGTGCGTGAGATGTCCACCATGGCTGAGGTCCATACCCAGCACTGTGTCACCCGGTTCCAGCAACGCGAAATAGGTGGCGACGTTGGCCGGCGCGCCGGCGTGTGGCTGCACGTTGGCGTGGCCGGCCTTGAACAATCGTTTCGCGCGATCGATGGCAATAGACTCTACGATGTCCGTGTAAGTTTGGCCGCCGTAGTAACGTCTGCCTGGATACCCTTCCGAGTACTTGTTGTTGAATACCGACGCCATGGTTTCCATCACCGCAGCCGAGATATAGTTCTCAGACGGAATGAGCTCCACACCCTCTACCTGGCGCTGTATTTCCCCGGCAACCGCGTTAAAGATGTCGGGATCCTGTTGTTTTAGTGATTCGTAGGTCGGCATGATTGTTGTCTTCGTCGGTTATAGTCGATTTAAAAAGTGTAAGGGGATTGTCTTTGCCATTTATACCAGTGAATTTCACAGAGTCAATGCGGCCAATCGCGTTGTCGCCGCTCTCTCACAGATTTTAGGCATTATCAACACATACCAGTGTGGTCCCTAACTGCGGCCGCACTGCTTGATACCGTCACGAGAAACTTTGAGGCCAGTTAATACACGCTCGTCGCTGCACATCCGCCAAGACAACATTCTGCTCGCGAACATGGAACGCACGGGTGCATAGTTAGAATGTTCGGCCAGGCAAGGATGATCAAGCGCGGATAGACATTCACCACGCCATTGGTCGGCAGTGATGAGTAGTACGTTTCGTTTTCGAGAGGTCACGTTATCGGCGGCTCCACTTGCGCGTGACGCCAATCCGGTCGGAACGCGAGCACCTGCACACCGCTCGGTATTACCGGATTGAACAAACTGTTGTGCCAATACGTAGCCTGGTAAGCCGCACTTCGTTCACGCAAGTTTCTCACCTTACAAGGAACACGATAGGTTTGATTGTATTGCTCAAATACAAGTGTACAGCGGCCAGCCTTAAGTAACGTCTTAACGAATTTGGAATCCGGCCCGAACAGGGCCGTCATTTCATCGGAGAACTCCAGCGGTTTTTGATAGTATGCAGCTGCCAATGTTTTGAGGACAGCATCATAGCGATCTGCCGGATCGTGCGTCCGTTTGACCATATGTCTGAATTGCATGGTGATGTTCTTTGGGTCGCGCTTGATGATCAGTACCGTAATCTGTCCAAACTCTTTCCCGCTAATCAGGACACTTGGACGCATACCTGATGTCGGCTGTCCGCCTGCGTGGCGAATAGCATACTGGCGCAGTCGGCACTGCCAGCCGAGGAAGTGTTCGCACAACTGCGGTACGATGTTCCCGCTAGTACGTTTTGTATTGACTGTCCTCGTCATTTAGACTGACCCACGGAATAGCGTTAGCAGCAGTTTAATTCGGGTCATGCGATAAACACAAACGGTCAGCTTCAAAGGGAGGTTAGCGTGAGCAAGTCAGCAGACGAGCAGCATCGTTTGAAAGGGCACTGTCTGTGCGGTGGCGTGAAATACGAGGTGCAAGGACCCTTGCGTTCAGTCGTGAATTGCCACTGCGGCCAGTGTCGACGTACGCACGGACATTATTCGGCCTATACAGCTGCGGCACGCGAGAATCTCGTATTGCATGATGATCGTACCTTAAGTTGGTACGAATCCTCGGCCATAGCGCGCCGCGGTTTTTGTGCGCGATGCGGTGCAAGCCTTTTTTGGGATGTCCACGATCGACCAACCATTAGCATCGCCGCTGGCACGCTTGACCAGCCTACTGGGCTTGAGACAAGTGCGCACATCTTTGTTGAAGATCTTCCAGACTACTACACGCTCGACGACAACCTCGAAAAGCGGCCACGCGGTTTGCCTGGTTGACGCGCATAATCCTTCAAAGCGAATAAAGCCAACTCATGAATCCAGCTGCGTGGGGAGGACTCAGTGCGCTAAGCCTTGGCAGCGCCGACTTCGCTGCCCGTTTCAGCAGCCGCGCATTGGGTCCAAGCGTAGCGTTGTTTGGCATGCTGATGGTCGGTTCCATCATCCTTTCCTTATGGGTTTGGATCTCTGGCACGCCATTGGTGTGGGAGCCATCAGGATTTTGGCTGTTGGTGATCAACGGCATCGCCACCATGGCGATGACCTTGTGCTTGTATACCGCCCTGGCCCGCGGGCCGGTGAGCGTAGTGGCGCCTATCGTCGCCAGTCATCCTGCTTTGGTGGTGGCATTTTGGGTAGCCTTAGGCACACGTCCAAGTGTTATTCAGTGGTCGGCGATGGCGGTAACCGTGATCGGGGTCATTGGTGTTGCGCGCTTTGCTAAGCACAGTCACGAACCCACCAAAAGCCATAACCCATACTTGGCAGGTACGCTAGCTATCGCCGGCGTCGCCTGTGTGCTTCATGCCGTGATGGTGGTCGCCGGCCAGGCGGCAGTGCCGATCTACGGTGAGCTGCAGACGCTGTGGCTAGCCCGACTCATTGGTTTACTATCGATTCTAACCGTACTCGCCATACGAACGACCGCGCCGATAATACCTTTGCGTTGGTGGCCAACCGTTGCCCTACAGGGCTGCCTGGATGCCGCCGGTTATCTATTCCTGTTTGCCGGCAGTCAAGGTGACGGCCGCGAGATCGTTGCAGTTACCGCTTCTGCTTTTGGTACAGTAACCACCTTACTGGCACGCTTCATACTGCGCGAGACAATGAGCTGGATACAGTGGTGCGGTATCGCCTTGGTATTCGGCGGCATCGCCGTACTCGTGTCACCGCTTTGACGTAGGCATTCTTATATAGATTTGGAAGTGTGCGTCGGTGGGCCGGCCATCGACGCCGTTCACGGGTAGTTTCTCCTGTGGGCAGGCGGAGAACACAACGACGCAGTCTATCTCCGCGCGGAATACCACATAATCACCCTTGGAACAGAGCGGGGGTTGGAACGTCAATACACCCTCGGCGGTAACCGGTACATTCATAAAAAGGTTTAGTGGGCATGGTGTCATTGCTACTGAAAGACCGAGTTTACCTAGCGCATTACTTAGATTGTCGGTGCAATTCTCATGGTAGTCCGTGTAACCCTGGGCACGATATCCCCAACGCGTACAGGCGGCAATCAACGTATCGTGAGCCCCCGGCGAGTGATCCTCGATCAGAGTTAGGATGGGGCGCCGCCGTGTTGTCACTAGCGAATCGCCGACCAGCGGAGTAATACGCTCAAGCAGTGAGCGCGTGTACTCCATAGACATGTACTCGTGCAGATCCTCGCGATTAAACGCCCAGGTGTCGATCACCTGTTGGCCATGCGTGTTAATCACTTTAATGTTTTGTCCATGATGAAGGAACGTTGCTTTTCCCTGTCGGGCCGGAATGGTGATAACCGATGGTTCAAGGCTGGGCATTAGCGCTACCCCTCGACGACAGTACTCGATATATTCGTGGCTAACATCCAGATCATGGCAACGTCACTCCATACTCTGTGAGGCACGAGACACAAGACCATTTACACTGGGAGGCACTGTGAACGACTTTAGGCCGATCTTCGGAAGGTGCCAGTGCGGCACCGTTCGCTTCCGGGTGGGCGCACCGGCGCAAGAGATGTACCACTGTCATTGTTCCATGTGCCGCCGCTGCCATGGCACCCTATTTGCCACTTACGCGACGGTGCGGCGCGAACACGTCGTCGTTGAACAGGGCAGCGACAACCTCGAAACGTATGACAGCTCACCGGATGTACATCGGCGATTTTGCCGAACCTGTGGCTGTCACTTGCTGTTGAACGATGATCGCTGGCCACATCTTCAATGGTTCACACCAGGGACACTTGAAGAAGGCGCCCATCCGGGGCACCCAAAAGATACAGAGAAGCATATCTTCGTGGCGTCCAAAATGCCTTGGCATACGCTCGCAGATGGACTGCCGCAGTTCGAGGGATTTCAGGAAGATGTTTAGAACTGCCGCGACTTTTCAGTAACCTCCTGATACCAGCGCGTGCGTGTGCCCACCTTCGCGCGAAGTTTCCACTTCATGGTCTTGGGGGCGTCCTCAATACGTTTTAGGAGATCGGCCACATTCGCGCGAATCGTGCCGGCCTGCTCTTCAGTAATAGCGGGAAACTCCGAAATATAGTCCGGCACCTTACGAAGATTGGTAGTAAACGTGTGGTAAAAACCCCAATCTTTGGCCATCATGCTGCCGATATAGTCACTGTCGATATGTTTGTTGCCATCTACCTTTGTCCCCAGCGGATGTTCTAGCATTAGCACCAACGTGTCTTTGATGTCCTTGAGGTTGATCTCGACGATTTGCATCTTTTCCAATAGTAGATCGGTGGTGCTGATGGTGGGGGTATCGAGATCGAGTCGACCCTTAAACGGGATGCGATGGCAGAAATACAGCTCATCCGCAAAGACATCTACGTTCAAACCGGTCTGCGGATGTACGTAGACGTGGCGCGCGCCCTCGGAAGCAACGTAGACACCCTCTTCCGGCTGGTAGCCCTCGCCGATCATGAACTCTCGAATCTCGCGGTTTTGCTTCTTTTCCGCCGCGAAGTCTACGTCTGTCAGCTCCCGCGCCATATCGTCAAACAGATGGATATTGTTCGGGCACTGGATTCGGTACGCGACAGAACCGAGGATCCGTAACTGGATCCCCCGTTCCGCCGCGTCCTTTACAAGACGTAATCCCTCGTCAACGAACTCAAGATGCAGATTCTTTGTCGACATTTACTTCCAGTTATACCTCTACTCGATCGGGATCTCCTTGAATGCCAACGTAACGTCAACACCCTGAGAGCGCCTATAGGCCTTCATAATGAAGTAGAACACAACACCGACCACAAACACACCCGCGACGATGCGCAGCTGGCCCGGATCATGTCCCGCTGCGACGGGATCGAGAAACAGCGTCCAGAAGTAGAACTGCGAGGCAAGAAAGCCAAGCGTGCACGCCACCGTCATCATCGGAAGACCGAGCAACGTGCGCCCCGCGATCGGTGATTTCTCATAGATCTCCGGTCGCATATATGGGAAGAAAATCCCCGCCCCCAGTACTATGCTCCACGCCAACACCGCCGCTTCGATCAGAATGATTATCTTTGAGAATGGCTCTGTGAATACAAACAGATACATGCAGATAATCGTGATGATGACAGATACGCCGATCGCAACAGTGGGCGTATGACGCTTTTCAGAGATCGTGCCCAATGCCTCCGGGGCCACGCGGTCAAACGACCAGGCTACAAGTGCGCGCACAGCGAAGGTATGCATGCCAGGTATCCACATCCACATCCACGATATCAGGCCTATGGAAACCAGCACCGTAATAAACGGCGACTGCGTGAGAATACCTGCCAATAGCGTGATGGAGGGATCCGTGGGTGTACTCAAGCCTACGCCCTCTAACAAGTTGTAGACCGAAGCGCCTAGAAAATCGTATCCGAACACGCTCTGCGAAAGACCGATGGTGAACAGCCAAAGCACCACGGAGCCAGAAATAGCTCCTAACATACCATAGGTATGTGCGCGTTCGACCGACTTGATCTCACCACCGATGGCAATTGAAAAGGCAGAGCCGATTAACGGCAAGAATGGCCAATTGGAAACCAACCACGTCTGCTTCCAGTCATGGCCTTCATAGCCCCAACCGTTTTCTTTAGCCGAAGCGATAATGGCGTTGTATGGATCATCGGTTTCAAGTACCGGTCCCATGACCGCATTGAAATTGCTCACGAATTCGCCATGTGAACCGCCCGCAAGCACTACGATAAGGAACAGCGAACCCAGCACCGCCACCGTGAATACAATCTTCTGTATCGTCAGATAAAACTTCATACCCGTGGCAAGAATGATCCCGGAAAGCACCAGTATGCCCGATCCAACCAAAAACATCGGCCACGGTGACGTTATCCAACCTGACGCCGCGAGCCATCCCTCGTCACCGGTAAGATAGCCGACCACCGCAAGCGCGGGGGCAATACCGAGAATAATGATCCAATACGCCGCGATCGCACAATAAAACAGCCATGCCACGATTTCGACAAGGCTCACGGTGAGTGCAATAAACGGCGGTAGGATACGTGAGCCGAAAACGTAAATCCCGCCCGAGCGTGGTAACGTCACGGTCCACGTAATCAGACCGAATGCGATGAAACACATTGCCACGCCTGCGATGATGCAGGCGATAATCAGATTACCACCTGGGTAATAGGCAGGCCCATAAAACATCATGGTGCCAACGCCTAAACCAACACTAACAAGCCCAATATTATAGATGAACGTATCGAAGGTTCCGGCTGTTCGAATTAGGCCGGAGGCCTTGCGGAGAAAGATTCTTTGTTCACCACCTGCAGTAGCCATATTCCTTCCTCCTCTTTTGTCTAGCGAACCATCGTCTGTTTTTCATCCCTGCGTCATTTGAACGCTCCTAACTTCACTCCCCTGCAAAGTAATTAACACGCCCTGCAGAATGCCCTCCGGGTAAACGCTACCCGGATTAACGCATACGGTTTTGCCGATCTTGATATTTCCACGACCCTCGTGGATGTGGCCATGCACGCCAAGCAATGGCTGATGACGTTCAATCGTTTCGTGTACCACGCTGCTACCGCCATGCATGCTCACGGGGTTACCCATCTCAAAGACCACTTTGAGATTTTCATCCAGCTTCGGGCATTGATCGAGCACAGTGCCGTACGGTGGGCAGTGCACGTTGAAAATGCAGTGACTCATGTCATTGACCTGGGGAAGTAATTTCTCGAATCTAGCGTGATACTCCTCTTCGGAATACTCGCGTTCCGTGTCCCAGGGTGTCTTAGTGGAGCCGCCGCAATGCAGAATCTGGTAATCCCCGAGCTCGGTGACTTCCATCTCGTGATACTGAACATGCGGCGAATTGTTCAACACTTCGTCGATCTCGAAGAAATCATCGTTACCGGGTGCGGTGATTAACGAAATATCTGTTCCGTTTAGTTTTTCGCCGGCATAGTCGCACCACTCCTGTACCCGCTGCACCACTAGTTTTCTGAACAGTACCTGCTGGCCGTCGGTATCGTCCTTAAGGTCTTGAAACTCCTCCTCGGACATGCGCGCTGGATAAAAGCCCATATTGCCGACCCGTTTTTCGAAGTCTTCCAGTTCCGCCTCACTTTCAAGGGTTACGGGTTCACCCATTTGCACTGCGAGATATTTGCCATCGGATTGCTTGGAAATTGGGATCACAGCTTTACCGGTAAGATCGCCGCCCATGATCAACACGTTAGCACCATAGAATTTGGCACCGTTGACAAATTTCTTGAAACAGACGTTCGAACCGTGCAGATCCGAGGCGAAGAAAATGACAACGCGCTTGCCACCGCCTGATTTTTTTTGCCAGAACATTGGTCACCTACTCCTAGTATTTTGTCAGATAGTTATCCAACTCCCAAGTCGACACGCTATTATGATAGTCCCACCACTCTTTGGTTTTCAAATCGATAAACGATTGAGCCAGTTCTTCACCCATAACTCTGGTACCGAGCGGGTCTCGGCCAAACGCCTCGACCGCCTCGAGCAAGGTGCGCGGCAGGAGTTTGACATTTCGAGCCGCGAGCTCCTGATCGCTCAATTCGTACATGTTGACATCGATCGGATCGCCCGGATCAAGATCACGCTCGATGCCGTCGAGGCCAGCCGCAAGCATCATGGCTGCGCCCAGATAGGGGTTCATGCATGAATCAACGGCGCGGCACTCGATACGGGCCGACGACAGATAGGTCTCGCCTCTCTTTGGTCCACCGCCTTCGATTTCCGGTCGTATTTTAGGTACGCGCAGCATGTGCGTGCGGTTATTGCCGCCATAAGAAATAAAGATGGGCGCCCACGTGTAGCCCGTCATGGAGCCGGTCTTGACCAAGCGTTTGTAGGAGTTCACGGACGGACAGGTGGTGGCAACCACAGCCGCGGCGTGATCCAAGATACCGGCCAAAAATTGGTATGCGAGCTTGGACGAACCACAGTTACGCTTATCTGAAGAATCGCCGAACAGATTGTCGCCGGTATCAATTGACTCTATGGACATATTGAAATGGGCACCGCTACCGGTTCGATCCGAGTAAGGCTTGGGCATGAAGGTCGCTTCAAATCCGTGCCTACGGGAAATCTCTTTGGCCATCATACGCCATAGCACGTAGCGGTCAGCCATCGTCATGACATCCGCGTAGGCGAAATCAAACTCGAACTGGCTATTGGCGTCTTCGTGGTCAAACGAATGAACCTCCCAACCAAGTTCATCCATGCATCTAACTATCTCGTCCAACCATTCGAGGTTCTCGAGCAATCCGATTACGTCATAGGCAGCCTTGGCCAGGACATCTTGCGCATTGGCGGGCAACACCTGATCGCCTTCCCGCCTAACAAGGAAAATCTCACACTCGATGCCAAGATTGAAACGAAACCCCATGTTCGCCGCTCGTTGCACCTGCTGTTCAAGTATCGTCCGTGAGCACATAGGCCACGGTTCATCGTGATACTTGAGATTACCCGGCGCCCATGCCACCTCGGGGCGCCAAGGCAGAATCGTTACCGCACTTAGATCGGGGTGAATGGCGAGTTCATCGTCCTCGGGCCCTTGGCCCAATCCGTCGAGCGCGGCCCCGGTGAATAGCTCCGAACCACGCATCATGCGATCGAAATGGTGGATCGGGACGGTCTTCGCCTTGGCGATGCCGTGGACATCGACATAAGAGGACAGACAATACTTCACCCCTTTGTCGATCAAGGCCGCCTGCGACAGATGCGGTTGACTCTTTGACCCTGTGATGGTCGTGGCAGTACTCGGTTTTGCCATTGGGGTTGTGCTCCCGAGCATCGTTATTGTCAGCTATTTTGCCTGATTTTAATTAATTGTACAATTAAAATTCAGTTATAATCGGCAATCAAATATCCTCGCCTAGTAACATGGGGTTGATCCCAGGGGGGTCAAATACCAGCCCCGGGCGAGCGCAGGTGATCGGAACCCGCGGTCCTGGGATCAGCTGATTCCGATACGCCGAGATGCTGCCATAGGAGGTCTCTGAGGTCAGCGATGGCTGCGCTAAGGTCGAACTCCGGGCGAATCATTGCCGCTACCATGATTCCGTCAAGATGGGTCGAAACAAATAGCGCGAGCCGGTCGGCGTCGGCCGGTTTGAATGTGCCGACCGCGATACCTCGGCGGATGCTGTCCGAAAGAATACTGCACTCTTCGTCATAGAACTGCTTGATGAGGCGATCGACGGAAGGAAAGTTGATACGCGAACTCGAATAGTCGAGCATAGTCTTGACTAATTTGCGAATCGGATCGGACAACTGCAGATTGTTATAAAACCAGTCGTTGATAAGATCGACTGGATCATCATGTTTTTCACGCAGGGTCTTGTAGTTGTCTAGCGCTCGAACGACCGCATTTTCGACGGTGGCACGAAACAAATCTTCTTTACTTTCGAAGTAATAATAAATCAGGGCGGTGTTGACGCCGATAGCATGTGCAATGTCCTTTATAGTGACGGACGCGAAATCACGTTCCGCAAATAAGTCGAGCGCGGCCGACATCAATTCATCGGCACGGGTAAAGTGCTCATTCGTTTGTTGCTTTCGACCTTGGAGACTTCCTGCAGCCATCGGCACAATTCGCTAAATTACTCACAAGTAAACGCTATGACCATACACCCGCAATGCACGCAACTGCAACATCAGCGCCACCCCAACCGACCGAACTGGGTCGGCATGAGTTACCGCTGGCGGGTCGCCTTGCCTGCCCGATCTGCGGCCCGCAAACTAGCGTCACCACACTTACATTAGGAGGACGTTTATGGCCCAGCCGAAGCGAGAAAAAGCCAACAAAGCTGCCTTTGAGCGGCTGTGTACGTCCGATCCGGTGGTCAAGGATGTAGTGCCGGCCATTGACGTGCTCCCGGGGATGACGCGTGAGACCATACTCACATCTGGTCCACCCATGGCGTGGTCCGATTACACCGGTGGCCAACGTGACGCAATACTCGGCGGTGCCTTGTTCGAGGGACTCGCGGCCAGCCGCGAGGACGCCGAACACAAGTTGGCAGCAGCGGAGATCCGGGTAGATGGTTGCCATGATTATGGGGCAGTGGGTTCGCTGGCCGGCATCTATACCGCGTCCATGCCTGTATTCGTGGTTGAAAACACCACTTACAATAATATCGGCTACTGCAACATCTATGAGGGCACTAATCCGAGGCGCCTGAACTACGGCGTCTACGACGAAGGTGTTCATGAGCGATTGCTCTTTATTCAGAACGCGGTGGCCCCTGTCATCGGCGAGGCGATTCGCGCCAGTGGCGGTATCGCCCTAAAGCCGATCATGCGACGCGCCCTACACATGGGCGATGAATTGCACAGCCGCAATACGGCGGCATCGATGCTATTTGCGCGCGAGTTGTTTCCCCATTTACTCGAGCTGGCTGCGAGCAAACGCGAGACGGTGAAATCAGCGTTACAGGCGATGACTGAAGATCACTATTTTTTTCTTCGCCTGTCGATGGCAGCCGCCAAGTCCATGGCCGACGCGGCTCACAGCATAGAGGGTTCTAGTATGGTGTCGGCGATGGCATTCAACTGTCGTAATTTCGCGATACGCGTGAGTGGGCTCGGCAAACAGTGGTTTACAGGTCCCCACGCGACGGTGCAGGCGAAATTGTTCGAAGGGCATAGCGAAGATGAAATTGCCTGGATGGGCGGTGAAAGCATCATCGCGGAGACGGTCGGTCTCGGCGGGTTTGCCCAGGCAGCGGCGTTTCCATTGCAGCAATATCAAGGTGGATCGCCGGAGGCCATGGTGGTTCGCAACCGCGAACTGTACGAGATTACTGTCGGTGAGAATTCGGACTTTCACATTCCGTTTCTGAGTTATCGTGGCACACCAACCGGTATCGACATATTTCGTGTTATCGAAACCGGAATCCTGCCGGCCATGGATATCGGGATCGCCGGCCGTAATGGTGGGCAGATCGGCGCTGGTGTAGTGAGGGCACCCCTGGCATGCTTTGAAGCAGCTAAGAAGGCCTATGATGCCAAGTACGGATGAACACATCCGAGATGCGACGGAGTGCTAGAAGTTGATGCTCGAGGGACTGTGGTCAGTCGAGGTAATGTCGCCTAAGGGTGGAATCAGTGCCGGTGTGTTTGTTTTTCAACCACGTCGGGTATTTGGAGATTTCTTCGAGGGCGGTCGGATTCTCGGTGGCGATAGAAACTACGTGTATGCTGGGGACTATACAGTCGAGAACTATAGCGTAACCGGCGACGTAGAGGTTGTTCACTACGCGGATGACACGCATCCAAGTTTTGGGCCGGATAGAAGTTTCCGCATAAGGCTCTCGGGTAAGCTCGATCACCATGTGGATCGTGAGGTCTTGCAGTTCTCTGCGCAACGGATTGATGATCCAGATCGCCAGTGGTCCTTAAGACTAATCAGACGCATGCAACCGTCTTAGTTCGCTATTTTTTCTTTTTGTATTACCGATACGTTTGCTAAGCCTTTTACTAAAAAGTTTTATTCTGTATAAAGACAAGAAATGAGACGGCGTGTATAGCGAGATACATTAGCTGCACAGTCTCGACTCAAAACACCAAACTCCCTTGGAGGAGACGATGCCAGATCCCAAGACAGGTGAGTTTCGCGGTAATCGCAACCTCAAACGCCTCAAGAAAATCTCGCAAAAAAAACAACAGGAGGAAATTAAGCGATCGCTTGAGCTCGGCCTTGAGGCAGCCGAGTCTGTCAACGACCGGACCATCTCGCTGTTCAGCCGGGGCCACCAACCAGCATTCGCTGGCATCAACACCTTTTTGAAGGCAACGTATTGTGAAGACATTCGAAAGGTGGGCGATTATGAAGCAGCGTTTGTCGGCATTCCGTTCGATACCGGAACCACCTACCGACCGGGCGCGCGTTTTGGACCGCAGGGGGTGCGACGCATATCGGCAGTCTATGACGGCTATTCGGTAGATGGGGCCGTCGATCTGTTTGAAGAACTCGACCTCTGTGATGCGGGCGACATTTTCGTAATTCCCGGCAACATAGAAAAAACCTTCGATCAAGTATCGAAGGCCGTTTCACATGTGTTTACTTCGGGCGCATTTCCTATTCTCTGCGGTGGCGATCATAGCCTTGGTTATCCAAATGTCCGCGGAATTGCGCCGCACATCGACGGTAACGTTGGCATCATCCATATCGACCGGCATATCGACATGCAGGATATGGACATGGATGAGCGCATGCACACAACTCCCTGGTTTTGGACAACCAATGCCCATGAAAGCGTGGAATTGCCTACCTCACATCGCGACCATAGCCATATGCACGACGTCGGATTGGCGAATTGTCCGCCAAAGAATCTGGTGCAGATGGGTATCGGCGGTTGGTATGGCTCGCGTCGAGGTTCCGAAGTCGCCCGCGAACGCGGATCTAGCGTGCTGACCATGACCGACATCGAGGAACTGGGAGCAAAGGGGGCAGCGGAACGCGCACTCGAATTGGCATGGAAAGATGCAAAAGCGGTCTTTCTGTCATTTGACATTGACTCCATTGATCCTGGGTTTGCGCCGGGTACCGGCACGCCCGAGCCAGGTGGATTGCTGCCACGTGAGGCGTTCGAGATCGTACGTTTGATTGCGCGCGAAGGCCTGTGTGGCATGGAGGTGGTAGAGGTTTCACCACCCTACGATGTCAATGACAATACGTCACAACTTGCGTGCCGGGTGATGCTCGACGTACTGGGTACGATGGTGGTCGAAGGCAAACTTGGCCACCGCGCCAAAGTTACGCAGGACTAACTATAATCTCGATCGGAGGACGGACAAATGAGAAAATGCACTTCCCATAGTTTCAGAATCGGCATTGCACTAACCCTGGCGATGTTTGCACCGTCGGCAATAGCACATACCTCTGATGCCGTCGGTTTTTGGCATCTAGTCACGGGGGCTGATCATCTCTTGGTGTTAGTAGCGCCCTTCCCCTTCGCTTGCGTTTAATCAAACCCACTAAATCGTGCGTGCACTGATACTGCAACACTCACCGGTCGATCATGCCGGTGCCTTTGGCGAGTACTTCGAAGCCGACGGGATTTCTTGCAAATCAGTTCGGGTCGAGCGTGGCGAACAGATACCACGCCCTGATGACTACGATGTACTTTGGATCATGGGTGGACCCCAAGATACTTGGCAGGAAGATGAGTTTCCCTGGCTTATCGAAGAAAAAGTGTGGATACGCGAAGCGGTCCGAGATCGGCGAATGCCGGTGATGGCTTTCTGTCTGGGGGCCCAACTGCTAGCGGATGCGCTCGGCGGTGAGGTCGGGCGCATGGACAAAGCAGAATTTGGCTTGTTCGATGTCGCCCTGACCGAGGCTGGCAAAACCGACCCGCTGTTCGAAAACTTGGATCCCGTCTACAAGACCTTGCATTGGCATGGGGCGGAGATCAAACGACTACCATCGGACATGCCTATACTTGCCGAGACCCCTAACTGCAAAATACAAGCATTCCGGGCGACACACACCGCTTATGGCATCCAATACCATATGGAGCTGACCGCGGAAACGGTAACTGAATGGGGCAATTACGACGACTATCGAGGAGGCCTGGTGGCAGTGCTGGGCGATGACGCCGTACCTAAGCTTGACGCCGAAGCCAAACAACATATGCCAGAATGTCAGCGTATGGCACGGCAGCTTTATGACAATTTTATGGGCTTAGTACAACGGTCGGCTGCGAGTTAAGTGTTTTTCTATATCGCAAGCTGATAGAGCATCCCAATGGCAGCGCTGGCGATCAGAGTTGGGATTATTCCAATCTTGTAACGAAAAATCGCGACCAAAGCGGCAACCGCTAGCGTGAGCGATGCGGGATCAATCGTGGACCAAACTGGTAGCGGTAGACTCGCGCCAAGCGCGTGCACCTCGTCCAGATTTGCGAACACTATGTGTAAGACAAACCACACAGCGAGACTTGCTATCACACCCACCACTGCCGCCGAAATGCCAGACATAGCAGAGTTTAGAGATACGTTGCCGCGCAACATCTCTATATAAGGTGCGCCAAGGAAGATCCAGAGGAAACACGGGACGAATGTGACCCACGTTGTAAGCACTGCCGCCAACGTGCCAGCTAGCATGGGCTCCA
>CAXMNC010000274.1:0-16997 GCA_964194625.1 Acidiferrobacterales bacterium | reverse complement strand
TGTTCATCCATCTTCAGAACGTGGCGACGGTCGCGACGATGGCGCCATTCCGCGGCGCGTTGTGCGATCCACATCAGGCTGCGCCCGATCCAGGGGGGAACACTCCGCTGCCGGTCGCCAATACTAGCCGCCAATGAGCGCAAACTACTCGGGCAGTAACGGGTCGGAAGATCGTCCTCAAAAGAGAGTATAGACTCGTAGCTGCCACGGTCACCTTGGCGGCCACAGCGCCCAAACAGTTGGCGATCGATGCGATGCGCCTCGTTGCACTCGGCCGCAATCACATGCAAGCCGCCGTGTTGTTCTACGCCCGACGCTAACCGGATGTCGGTGCCGCGCCCTGCCATGTTGGTCGCCACCGTAATGCAGCCGGCCTCGCCGGCGCGTGCAATAATCTCCGCTTCTTGTTTATCTTGACGCGCGTTCAACACCTGGTGTGTTAGGGATGCTTGCGTCAATAAGCGACTCAAATATTCCGAATCGGCGACCGAGCCTGTACCCACCAACACCGGTCTACCTTGGCGATGAAATTCGTGGATACGTTCGACAATTGCCGACCATTTAGCGGCTGCGGTTCGATAGATTCGATCACCTATTGAGGTCCGACGTAGGGGACGGTGGGTGGGTAGCGTGACGACATTCAGTCGATACACCGAACGTAATTCGCCCGCCACTTCGCGTGCCGTTCCGGTCATGCCGGAAAGCCGCAGATAGCGACGGAAGAAACGCTGATAGGTCAAACGTGCGACCGTTTCATTTTGTGCCGTAACGCTACAGCCTTCCTTGGTTTCGATCATCTGGTGCAGTCCCCGTTCCCAGGAACGACCCGGCATCACGCGACCGGTATTCTCGTCTATGATCTGCACTGTGTCATCGCGCACTAAATAGTGCCGATCGCGTACATAAAGACGTTGTGCAACAAGCGCCTGTTGCACGAGCTCTTGCCGTCGTCGTGAGCCTGACCATATGCCGCCGTACCCAGATACCAATTCGGCCAGTTGATTGCGGCCGTGCTCTGTTATCTTTACTTCACGTTCGCGTTCGCGGACGTGAAAATGCAAATCAGGCTCGAGTCGCCGCGCCAGATCCAGCGCTCGGCGGTAAGTCTGGATTTGATCCTTATTGTCACCAGGCCGGGAGATAATAAGCGGCGTACGCGCCTCGTCGATAAGCACACTGTCGGCCTCATCGACTATGGCGAAACAAAGCCCACGCATCAGCAGTCGGTCGATGCGCGCACACTTGTTATGCAGGCGTTCGAGCTCGAGCTGTAGACGACCCGCATGGTTCCCAAGCGTGATACGATCTCTTAGGTAGTCGAACGCAACTTCCTTATTGGTGCAGTACGTCACATCACATGCATAGGCAGCACGGCGTGCCTCGGGTCCCATACCCGCAGTTATGGCCCCCACCGTGAGGCCCAGGGCCTCATAGAGTGGGCGCATTGATGTGGCATCGCGCGTAGCTAGGTAATCATTGACAGTGACGATATGCACGGGGATACCGGCGAGCGCGGCCGTACAGGCCGGCAGTGTAGCCGTGAGGGTCTTGCCTTCGCCGGTCTCCATCTCGGCCAGCATGCCGCTTAACATCACCCAGCCGCCCATCAGCTGGGTATCGAAGTGACGCATACCCAGCTCACGCTCCGCCAGCTCCCGCACGAGCGCAAAGCATTGCGCAACCGGTTCCTCAACCAGCCCGTCGGTCAGCAGATGTTGGCGTAGGGTATAGACCATCTCCTTCACCTCGGGGTTACGCAAACGGCTCATCACATCACGGTGTTTCTCGACCCGCTCAGCGATGTGTTGTAGCCGAGATCTACTCGCTTGCGCCCTGCGCGCGAACAGACCGCTCAATTGTGAACCCATGCCCTCAAGCCAGTTGATGCCGGGTTCTTGCCGTTCCGGATAGAATCCTGCGACGACGCCGGGACGGAATGCGCTGCTAGACATGAAAGTGACTCAAGAAAAGTTGCCGCAGTGCTCGGTACCACTGTCTCGCCAGCGGTTCCGCACCATGATCGAACCGCACGTAGGCGCGACCACCCACCTGCGACACTGGTCTATCGGCCGGCAACGTCACGTCAAACTGAAAAACCGTCTGCAGCGTACGCACACCCTCCTCGTCTCGGGGATCGACCGGAATGCGACCGCCACCCATGCTACCAAGCGCTTTGCTAGGTAAACGATAGGTCGCGGCTGGGACTTCGCGTCGCATCACGACCGGCATTACCTCGGCCAGCCGCTCGGCTAGGCGGAGCTCGACCGCCTGCGTCTGTCGCCGCACGAGATCGACATCCGCCTGGGAAACGACTACGCGTACAGTCCTTACAGAGCGGTCGAGCACATAGGCGATGAGCTCTCCCTGCTCGACAAATCGCCCTGGCAAGTCCTGCACGCGCGGGACAACGAACTTGCCGTCGGTTGGGGCACGAATGATAAGCTCAGCCGCGCGCTCGCGGGCCTGCGATAGTTCCGCCTCGACCGCCGTCATCTCCTCTCGCATAAGCTCGGCCTGCACACGGTCACGCACGCGGCTCGCGTTGTAGCGGGCCTGTCGTTCGCGCAAGCGGGACTCGAGCACCTTGACCGTTGCCGACAGAAGGGGATCCTCACACTCGATCAAAGGTTCGCCAATTCGCACAGGACTATCCGGGACCGCCACTACTCGTCGAATAAATCCATCTGTACCGGCACGTACGTAGGACTCTTCGGGTAACCAGACGACACCTTCGGCACGGGTCCAGGAGGGCATGGGCAGGAACAGGATGACTACAAGCAGTGTAGCGAGCGTGAGCCCACTGCTGGTAAGCGCGCGTACGCGCTGCCGGCCGATGCTGGGGTTGGTAAATAGAAAGGCGACGCGCTTCGCGGCAGGGACGATAATCTGCGTGATGATCGCCCAGATTGCCAGCAAGACACCGACGACAAAAAACTTGCCGGCAATAAAGACGATAATGGCAAACATGATTGCCATCCGATAAGCAAAGGAGGCAACGCCATAAACGACGAACCAAGTGCGCTCACCTCGTGCCATGGCCGGCGACGTTGCATCGTCCACACCGAAGACATAGCGCATTATCAGATAGCCGATGTGTTTTTGTGATCGACTCGCCAGATTGGGAATATCGATGGCGTCGGCAAATATGTAGTAGCCATCAAAACGTAACAGTGGATTAGCGTTGAAAAGAATGGTGGAGATACCGCCGATCAGCATTACATTATAGGCGATGTCCCGCACCGTACCCGGCTCGACACTCAACCATACAAACAATGCCAAAGATGCAAGAAAGAGTTCGACGATCATGCCCGCCGCGCCTACCAGCATGCGCTGACGCTTATCGCGGAATGCCGAAGCTGAAGATGCATCGACGTAAGGAATCGGCATTAGAACCAAGAGCGTGATACCGAGCTCGTGCACCTCACCGCCCCAAATCTTAGTGGCGAATGCATGACCCAACTCGTGCAGGGCCTTGACCACCGGGTAGATAAGAAAGAGCAGGAGCATGTTTTGTGTAGCAAGAATACGTTCCACCGAATTGCTGCTTAACTCCTGCCAGTGGACACCTATCAGTACTACCGCTGTCGTTACCATCGTCAACCAAGTGATGGCACCAACCCAGCCGAATAACGGACGCACAAGCCAAAGCCAACGCGCAAGAAAACGGTCGGGATCGACGAGCGGAAAGCGCAGTGCCAACGGATTCCAGAGGCGCTGCTTCCATTTCATGCGCTGCAGGCGGTCTTGACGGCGAAAAATCTCAAGTGTGTCAGGTGGCACATCGCATTGCAGCACATCGGCAGCGTGGAGCTGGGCGAGGAGTCGAATGGTTTCGTCCTGGGTGGGCGCGTCGTCAGCCAACTCGGCGATGGCGCTGTCCCAAATGGATTGCACGCTTCGTGCGCCATCCATCAGACTGATTAGAAAGTGAGCGCAGGGATCGAAGCGATGATGTCGCCCAGACGCTGGGTCTTGTAGTACGTACCAAAGTTGTTCCCGATAGTAGTGTCTGCGTATCTGCACGTGGCCGCGCAGGCGTGGCTTCAGCGCCGCAACCCGATACCAGGAAGGACTGTAGATCGATTCGGCCATTATTCACTCAGCTACGACCACCACGACCACACCCACAAGCGCAGCCAATCGATCAGCCTGTGCGTCCATATCCAGGCGAGCTTGCGGCGTTCAATGTGAATCTTACCGATGCCCTCCATGCCGGGGCGTAACCGTTTGGAGGATTGGCCCAGCCGTGCCTCTACACGGAAAAAGTTATTGCCATCTTCGACCACGGATACCGGTGTAACTTTCGTCACGGTAAAAGGCATGGTCTCTCCACTGATTGCGGATAGCGCTAGCTCGCCTTGTTGTCCGCTCGCGACTTCAGCGATGTCTCGCTCGTCGACATTTAGCATCACACGATAAGCGGCAAGTGGCGCTACCTCGAAGAGGATCTCGCCGCGCTTCACGGGTGTGCCCAGCGACTGACTTAGGTCACCGCTGACCACCAACCCGTCGAAGGGAGCGATGAGCCGGGTGCGGGCCAGTTGCTCAGCCAGTAGCTGTAACTGCGCTTCCGCCTGACTAACCTGCGCGCTTAGGATACTCGCCTGGGCGCGGTCATGACTGGCCAGGGCGCTGCGGTATTCCTGTAATAACTGTTCACGTTCACTTGCCCACTTTAGTTGCTCTAGTTTGAGATCCCTATCATCGAGCGTAGCCAACACGTCCCCTGCGTGTACGATAGCGCCCGCGCGACTGTGTGCTTGCGCGATGTAACCGTCTTGTGGCGCCGTGACCACGCGTTGCACGCTGCCTTCGAGCGTTGCCTCGGCGGTAACTCGATAGTCGCCGGTGGCGATGGAGAAAAAAACAACAAGACCGGTCAGCGCCAGCGCGCTGAACTTGAGGCCCCAGTGTCTGGGCCCGACTAGGTTAGCGGCCTGCGTCTGTAGAGAATCCCAGATTTTGCGCAGTAACCAGCGGTCGTCACGTCTTTTCAGATCCAGCAGCGGGCCGACCATTGATGCCACCCGCTCACAAAGCTCAATCGTCTCTGAGTCAAAGTCCTGCCCTGCCGGTCGCTCGAGCGTGAGCCCACCGATAACTCGTCCATCACCAGTTAGTGGCACGGTGCAGATAGACCCTCCGCCCTGATGGCGAGACAGTTCCGCGTGTGCCCGCGTCAGTTGTACCCTGCCATCGGGCGCAGCTGGAAAGACGACAGTTGCCTGTTGATCGAACGCCTCGTCCATAGCCGCCTCAATGTGCCGGACTATGTTGGTCTTCTCCCCAAACCGTGCACTATGGGACAGTGCCTTTAGATGAATGTGTTTGCCTTGCACAAAGCCGAGACTCACTCGCTCGCACGACAGGCGCGTCGCCAGCTCTGTCGCGAGCGCCATAGCCGCTGACTCGAAACGTGCGTGCTCGAGACAGGTGGCAATAAATCCCAGCACCGTGGCCAGGTGTTCATTGGTTGCGGCCTTTTCTTGTTGCGAAAGCACCTGGAACCAAGCTGAGCCCCACTGCAATAGCTGCATGACGGCGCGCTGCTGCGGCTCGGGGCGGGACGTCATCTCGATGGCGACAACCCCGAAGATCTTCCCGTTCACCAATAGCGGGTAGGCGATACAGTCGGTTGGCTCTGCGTCCAGGGATGCGGACGGTTCGTGTTTGCGAACCACGCCCCGGCGTTCGGCAACGGCGAGTTCCGCCGCCGCGGATAACCCAGGCGCACCCTGGGTTCCGTCGGGCCAATACGCAGCCGGGACGAGCCCCTTTTCCTCGGGCACAGCAAGGATCACCACGCCTCTACAGGCGCCAGCGATGGTCGTGCATTGCAAAGCGAGCCAGGATTGCGCTGTGTCTACCAACTTTCAGGCCTTTTTTCGATGAATTATCAAAGTGTTAACACACATTAGCGAAGCGACACGCCTCCGCCGCTGGGTCAAGCGCGCCAGACGTTGCTTCTTTCCCATATGGATACAAGCAATATTTGTACCGTCCCTAAGATCTTTGCTAACTTATTGGATATCTTGCTTTTTTTGGATACGGTGGTTCACAGCGGCCGGGACACATTCGCAGCCTCGTAATCCCCCGGGAGAATAGGATCGAGGAGACGCTAAGCACTCATTTCGAGCCGTCGATCGAAACCTTTAGTATTCCTGTGGGGCTGTTGCGAAACGTCTATGGATGCGCGATCTAGTAGGATCTTCCTACCTAGCTCGTGAGGTGCGGTGCCACGACGGTGGCGCGAAACTTGCACTATTTTTTGGCGGTTCCCAACTAGGTGATTGATTGCAATGAATCGACAAGCAAGCCCGGACCAACAGCCGGCAGAGCGCCGCCGATTCTGTCGTATCGACGACGACATCATTCTGCGTTACCGCGTGATTGGCATGCAGGAAACCCCGGCCGACATCGAGAATCTCGATGTATGTCTTCCCAACCGGCTGACACTGTCGTCGACGTTCGCATCGACCACGCAACAGATGCAACCGCTACTGGCCAAGATCCAGGAACAATCACTGGAAATCGCCGAGTACTTGCGTCTGATCGACCGGAAACTAGATCTTGTCGCGCGTGCATTCCTGTTGCAGGAAATAAACGTGGAGGAAGAGCCCATCTGTCGCGTCAACTTGAGCGCCGGTGGCATCGGCTTTTACGAAGAGAATCCGCTGGTGGCGGGTACGACACTGGAGCTGGAGCTAATCCTGCTCCCTTCCTATGTTGGTATTCTCGTCTACGGCAAAGTCGCCTACCGCAAGCACGAGCCCGATGTCGTAACCGGTTTACCGTTCCGGATCGGGGTGGAATTCTGCAAGCTACGCGAGAGAGACCGCGATCTAATTGCGAATCACGTTCTCAGTCGGGAACCGGAAACAAGGTCGATTGAACAGGCCTGATAACGACGTGGAATTGTCGGTCCCGGCCAGTCTCAGACCCGCCGGTAGATTTCACTCCCTTGCTCTTTGAACTCCTTGGCCTTTTCTTTGAGGCCTTGGTCCACGGCCAGCTGAACGTTATGAATGCCTTTCTGCTTGGCATAGTCCCGCACATCTTGGGTAATCTTCATTGAGCAGAAATGCGGACCGCACATAGAACAGAAGTGCGCAGCCTTGTGACCTTCCTTGGGCAGAGTTTCGTCGTGGAACTCGCGCGCCGTATCAGGATCCAGCGATAAGTTGAACTGGTCACTCCAGCGAAACTCAAAACGTGCCTTCGAGAGCGCATTGTCTCTAATCTGTGCGCCCGGGTGGCCCTTGCCGAGATCGGCTGCGTGCGCCGCAATCTTGTAGGCAATAATACCGTCCTTAACGTCTTGTTTGTTAGGTAGGCCCAGGTGCTCTTTGGGTGTCACATAGCACAGCATGGCAGTGCCATACCAACCTATCATGGCGGCACCGATGGCCGAGGTGATGTGGTCGTAACCGGGGGCGATATCGGTAACAAGTGGGCCCAACGTGTAGAACGGCGCTTCGAAGCAATCCTCGAGCTCTTTCTCGACGTTTTCCTTGATTCTATGAATGGGGATGTGGCCTGGCCCCTCAATCATCACCTGCACATCGTGCTTCCATGCAATTTGCGTTAGCTCACCGATTGTCTTTAGCTCAGCGAACTGGGCCTCGTCGTTGGCGTCGGCAATCGAACCCGGACGCAAGCCATCTCCTAGCGAGAAAGCGACATCGTACTCCTTCATGAGTTCGCACATTTCCTCGAAATGCGTGTAGAGGAAGCTCTCGGTGTGGTGTGCCAGACACCACTTGGCCATGATAGCACCACCGCGAGACACGATACCGGTAACTCGATTTGCAGTCAGCGGAATAAAGCCCAACCGCACACCGGCATGGACGGTAAAATAATCCACCCCTTGCTCGGCCTGCTCGACCAACGTGTCACGAAATATCTCCCACGTCAGCTCTTCGGCCTTCCCATCCACTTTCTCTAGCGCCTGGTAGATGGGGACGGTGCCGATGGGTACTGGACTGTTACGGATTATCCACTCACGGGTTTCATGAATATGTTTACCGGTCGAAAGATCCATGACGGTGTCGGCGCCCCAACGAGTGGCCCACGTCATTTTCTCCACTTCCTCTTCGATACTTGAAGTCACGGCCGAGTTACCGATGTTGGCATTAACCTTAGCGAGAAAATTACGCCCGATAATCATGGGCTCCGATTCGGGATGATTGATGTTGGCGGGAATAATGGCCCGACCTCGAGCCACTTCTTCACGCACAAACTCCGGCGTAATCTCCTTTGGTATGCAGGCACCAAACGATGTGCCAGGGTGTTGTTGCCGCAGGCTGGGGTCGCGATACTCTTGAATCTTCAGATTTTCGCGGATAGCGATGTATTCCATTTCCGCTGTCACCACACCGCTGCGCGCATAGTGCATCTGCGTCACGTTCATGCTGGCCTTGGCCCGGCGCGGCTTTCGTGTCAGGTCGAACCGAACCTCGGCAAGTTTAGGGTCGCTCAACCGCGAGCGACCATATTCTGAACTTGCCTGTGGCAGGCTCTCGGTGTCGTGACGCTCTTCAATCCAGGCAGTCCGCAGCGGTGGCAGCCCTTTGCGGATATCGATACGTACATTGGGATCGGTATACGGTCCAGAAGTGTCGTACACCCAGATGGGTGGATTCTTCTCTACGCCGGCATCGGTGTGAGTGTCCACCTGAGAAATCTCCCGCATGGGTACGCGTATGTCTGGTCGGCTACCCTCAACATAGATTTTACCGGAACTCGGAAATGGTTCGATGGCGGCGGCATCCACCGCGGCAGTCTTGCTTAATAGGTGTTCAGGGTTTGCGCTCATGCCAAGGTTCCTTGCCCATAGGGGCGACGACGATGGCGTGGGGAGGAGCGGTAGGATTATAGCTTCCCTACGCCGGAATTGTCCGGGTCAGGTTCGAAGGGTGTATCTCAGCCCGCCTCCACCGCTCACGAGGCGAACACCCCTAGCCGGTTAGTGCGACCAAACTAAAGCATTCTATATTTGAATGCAACTGCGTATGACGCTGCCCGATTTGCTTGCGCGTGATACCCAAAGCGCTTACTCTTATCGGCCGCCATTATGCCGCTGATCACGAGTCCCATGCCTGATATCGACGTTGAAATCACTCGTCACAAGATGGTTGAACAACAGATTCGGCCATGGGAAGTGCTCGATCAGCAAGTCTTGGACCTAGTGCATAGATCGCCGCGCGAAGAGTATGTGCCGGAGGCCTGGCGAAACTGCGCCTACGTCGACATGAATATACCATTGGGGCATGACCAGGTAATGATGGCACCAAAGCTCGAAGCGCGCTTGCTGCAGGAACTGGCCATACAGCCCATGGACAAAATCCTTGAGGTGGGGACCGGCAGCGGCTATATGACATCATTGTTGGCCACCCTCGGGGACCACGTGTATTCGGTTGAGGTTATTGCAGAATTAGCCTCGCGCGGACAACAGGATCTGGCCGCGCACGAGATTCAGAACATTACCCTGGAAATCGGTGACGCTGCGCGCGGTTGGAAGCGTCACGCGCCCTACGACGTTATCTTATTCACAGGATCACTGCCGCTGCTCCCGCAAAAGCTTCAGAACGATCTCACACCGGGTGGACGTATGATCGCGATTGTCGGCGACTCGCCAGCCATGGAAGTGCGGTTAATTCAACGCATTGGTGATGAAAACTGGACTACAACATCGCTCTTCGAAACCGATCTGCCGCCACTGTTGAATGCAGAAGAGCCAGAGAGGTTTGTTTTTTGATGACGATGCGAACAACCTTTCCAGCCGATCACTTTTCATGAATTAATGTAAATAGGCTGCGACTAGGGTTGATCCTATCTATGTACTTTTCTTTTAGCTCTACCTCACGCGTGTGGATGGGATTATTGGTGCTTTTGCTGAGTTGGCCCAGCGCACAGGCTGAAGACCTGCTCGAAGCCTACCAGTTGGCACTGACCAGTGACCCACGCTATCGGGCCGCCGAATTCACTTACCTTGCTGATAAACAAAATCTACAGCAAGCGCGCGCCGTATTACGCCCGACCATAAACGCGACGGCAGATCGATCTCGCATCGACATCGAAACTGAAACAGACACGGGGATTGTTTCGCGTCCAGCCGGCGACGCCGATATCAACCGTACTGTATTTGAGCTTACGCTTACGCAACCCATCTACAATCGTGCGCTATTTGCCGGCTTGCGGCAGGCACGGGCCGAAGTGCGCCGCGCCGATGCACAGTTTGCCGCCGCCCGACAAGATTTGATCATTCGCGTCGCCGAGGCCTATTTCGGCCTATTGGCGACGTTAGATAATGTAGAGCTCGCTGGCGCGGAAAAAGCGGCGAATGCACGCCAGCTAGAGGTCGCCGAAGGGCGCTTAAGCGTCGGCCTCGCGACTATCACCGATGTCCATGATGCACGTGCCCGCTTTCAACTAGCGCGGGCACAAGAAATCGAGGCGATTAATGAGGTGCGTGACCGGCGTCAGGCGCTGCGTGAGATCACGGGCCGAGTTGTCAAGACTATCGCGACGGTAGATCGAAAGGCGCCGCTGGTCGAACCCGATCCCCCTAACCTCAATAAATGGGTCGAGACGGCACTGACACAGGACCCGGCGCTGATTGCCGCCAGCGAAACAGCAAGCATCACGCGTGAAGAAGTAAAAAGACAGCGAGCGGAGCATTGGCCTAAACTCGACCTTGTCGGCAGTCTTCGCGATACCGATGAAGACGAGAGCATTCCCGGCCCCGGGATAGAAATCGAGCGCACGGAGATCGGCCTACAACTTAGCGTTCCCATCTACCAGGGTGGGCTGATTACGTCGCTGACTAAAGAGGCCGCGTACCGCTATAACGCGGCCCAACAGGACTTGGAAGCACAACGGCGCTTAACCGAACGTACCGCGCGCGCCGCCTTTCTCGGCGTCACCAGCGGCGTTACCAGAATAGAGGCATTACGGCAAGCGGTAATTGCAAGCGAAAGTGCGTCAGAAGCCAAGACCGAGGGGTTTGAAGCCGGCATCAACACCAACCTAGATGTACTGGATGCCCAACGCGATCTGTTTCGCGCCCGACGGGACCTGCTAGTTGCGAGTTATACATATATTTTGAACTTGTTGCGCCTCAAGCGCGCAGCGGGCATCGTCAACAAGAACGACCTTGCGCTCATCAATCGCTGGCTACGATGAAGGCCCAACAATTCGCTACTTCGCGGGAAGCGGAGGCGGCTTTTTACACCGCCTTCCAACACAAAGACCTCGAGGCGATGATGTTGGTCTGGGCCGACGATGACCACGTCATCTGCATTCACCCGCTAGGCCCCACCCTAATTGGGCGTCACGCCGTCGAGCACAGCTGGAAGACGATTTTCCGAAATAGCTCGCCGATGAAGTTTCGCATCGAAGAGCAGCATCGCACGGAGGATAGCAATGTAGTCGTGCATGTGGTGCACGAACATATTGAGCTGGCCCAACAGAGTCACACAGTGCTGGCTACCAATGTCTACCATTTGACAGAGACGGGTTGGTGCATGGTTCTGCACCATGCTTCACCTCCACCCGCGGCCGACAGGCCCACGGCGACCGTGCATTAGCTTGGAATTCACCACGGCGGTGCCGCCAAGGTGGCAACCCGGTGCGTCGCTGGTAGAGAGAATTAGAATCCCCAGTTGAGTCTCAGCCATGTCGCGTAATCCGCGAAATCCACGGATATATCGCTGCTGGCGGTGCGCCCATCATTGACTTTAGCTGGACTAAAAAAAGCATTGTAGATAAATTTGGCGACTTCGTTTACTTCAGAGGAAATAGTCTTGGCGATCTTCAGCTGGTTGGAGCTGTTCGAGCTTTTCCGGATTCTCGATGAGGTCTTCGATAAACCAGTTAGCGTGATTGTAGAGACAGGTGACGTGTTTACATTCGTCGCTGGCATCGAAGGTTTCGATCAAGCGTAGCGTATTCTTCTGCGCTTCCTGCAAAGTTTCCGCCACGGAATACGAATGCTTATCGGCGACCTGCGCCTGCGTCACGTGCCGATAGACCGGGCAATTGAATACACCAAGCGGGCTTAGGACCTGACGGAAAAACTGTAAGTGGCAAGTCTTTGGCTGGTGGTTGTAGTCCTTGTAGCTGTCGTTCTCCAATACCCTTAAATTTGTACTCTCGACGACCCTAAAGCTTTCATCATCTAACCGTTTGGCGATATCTACTTGCTCGCGGATCTTCGCCATAATCGGGTCGACTCGGTTTTGCTGTTGGGTAAGCTCGACGATCTCGGCGTTGTTATTTTCAGCCCGGGCCAGAAATGGCTTGTATGAGATGTAGTCGAACTTATAACGTTTAGCGCGTTCAGCCGCCATGACAATTTCGTCAATATTCTCGTGAATCTTGGCGTCATTGGCCTCGCAGTCTTTCCACACGATAATAAAACTAAAACCGATTGAAAACTTCGGATTTAACTCATCCTTGATGGCGGCGAAGTTTTCGCAAATCCAATCGAGGGTGGTCTTTTTGTTCCCTGGTTTGTGCATCTCGTAAAACGTTTCGTTGGAACCGGAATCGAGCGATAGACGGACCCAGTCTTGGGGTTCCAGCACGTCTGCTACTGCTTTGATCTTCTTCGGTAGACTGCCGTTGGTGACGACACCGATTTTTATATCAAGTGCCTTTAAATGGCGTATAACTTCTTCAAACTTTGGATAGACCGTAGGTTCGCCGCCGCCGATTACAATGACCGAGCGTAGACCACGGGCCGCCATCTCAGTCAATGAATCCATGAGCTTGTCATGATCATAGCGAATGCCCGTATTTAGGATGTCCATGTCAACGCAATGATCACAGCGGTAGTTACAAGCAGTGGTCAAATCGAGATTGATGGATATCGGTACCTGCTTAGGCATGGAGCTAAGCGCTTCGTCGAGCGTCATGCCCTGTGCGTAGCCATTGCGCCAGTCGATCTGCCAACGGACATACTCCTTGAGGCGCCCGATCACCTCCGGTTGACAAAGCTTGGCAGCAAAGTCGTGAATCGGTGATAGCTCTACTTGCTTTTGTTTAGGTCCAGCAGACTGGCTAGTGACTGCATGCAGCGGAACGAAATCAGCCGCTCGTGACACACGGTGCAGCATGCTCGAAACATCTGCGAGCGGAACAATTGGGATCGTCTTTTTGCTGGACACGGATTGGGATTTTTTCATCGTTGCTCCTTGCTCATAGCGGCGGCAACAAGCCCGTGCAGCTGTGTCATGCCGTCCACTAAACTGGTTCGGTCAGGTTGACGCCTCGTTCGCATGGCGTCAACAAAATGTTCTACACAAACGGCCAGAGGATCCCGCACTGGGACCCTCTGGCCTTCATTTTCAAATGATATCATATAATTAGATGGTTCGATATGTCTTTCTACGCATGCGCCATTGATGCCATAGCCGGCGGGGCGCGGCACCTCCGGGCAACGCCTCAGCTTGAAGGTTACGTGGGTTTGACCTTCGTCGTGCATATAGTTAAGCGTGATCAGCGCCTGCGCCCGCGAACCCAGTCCCGGCAGGTCTTGGAACTCTGCGTCGATGTTCTGCAGCCTACCGGATCCCAACAACGCTTGCAGCATGCTCAAGAGATGTGGTGCCGCATCAACCATCATGGGCACCCCTCGGCTTACCGGGCTTAACCACATCGAAAAAGACCGCACCGGCCGATCCTTGCCGTAGGCGCCAGGGTGGAGCTGGCGAAACGCCGGCAGGGTGAACGGCCATTGGGTGTTTAGTGCCAAAAATCGATCTTTCTGGATACAACGATCTACCAGGCTAGTCGCCCGCCAGTGTATCTCGGCCCGCGCTTCGCTATCGGTGGCAGTTTCAAATGACCACCACATCGGTTTCTCGCAAAAGATGTGGCAACCAGCCTCTACTGCCACCTCGAGATCACGCAAATGCACTTCGGCTGGCGAGCAGATGGCGACAACGTCTATGGTTTGCGCCGCTAACAACACCGGCAACGACAAGTAGCCATCGCACTCGATTCCATAGCGCTGCTTCAGGTCGCGGCGCGCCATGGCTATCGTGTCTGGGGTAGTCCCGACGATGGCACGCACATCACAGCCGCGATTGGCAAATTCGCGCGCTACGTACTCCCCGGTCCCCTGCCGCTTACGCCGGGCCCCAACTACAGCAACTTCAAATGGTCTACCCAAGGCCCACGTACCGAGCCACGCTTTGGGCCATCAACATATCCTCAAGGTTGCGACCAATGTGACGCGTGCATGTTGCGATCGCCGATGCTACGGGCCGTTATGGTTGCAGGCAAGTCGGATCAAAACCGAGGTCACCGGGCTGCTTGCAACAATTGAGTGCTGCGCGTAAAACTACTGTAAGAGATTTGGTCCGAATAAGCCAACGCAGAGAAGGCGACTTGCGAAACCTGCTTGCCCTACGCCCCTATTAAGAGATGTCATCGTCGAACCGACATGGGCGCAGGTGGTTGTCTCTGAGTTACTCGCTACTGCTGTATCTTGTAGCGCCCTTCCTCCTCATCCACACCGCCATACGAGCTATCCGCGAACGAGATAGTCGCTACTTTCGCCAACGGTTAGGCTTTTACCGACATCAGAATCTGGCCCAACCTATCTGGGTGCACGCTGCCTCGGTCGGTGAAGTTGCTTCGGCCGAACCTTTGTTGCGTAGTCTGAAGACACGACTCCCGAACACACCTATGCTGGTGACTACGGGCACGATTGGGGGCAAGCGAATGGCACGGCTTCGACTGTCAGAAATCAGTGGCCATGTGTACCTACCTATTGATTTTCCTGGTGCCGTCAGCCGGTTCCTAAAGGCAACGAGGCCTAAGTGCGCACTGATTATGGAGACAGAGTTGTGGTTTAACCTATATAAGGCCTGTAGCGTTTCGAATGTCCCTGTGGTTGTGGTCAATGGTAGGTTGTCGCCGCGAACACTTAGGGCAGGCAGTTGGTTAAAACATTTCTATGCGGAGACTCTAGCGAGGGTAGATAGAATTCTTGCGCGCTCGAGCGCAGACAAGGAAGGTTTTGTAGCGCTGGGCGCATCGCCGGACAACATAAAGGTAATCGGAAATCTTAAGTTTGCTGCCTCGCCACCAACCGATGTCGCGAGTAAGCCGGTGCCTACACGTCCCTACGTGCTGGCGGCCTCAACCCACGATGATGAAGAACTACGCATCTTGAGACTTTGGCTGCATCGCGATCGACATCAGCTGCTGGTCATCGCGCCGCGGCACCCGGACCGACTCAAAGATATCCTCAGGCAACTCCGACCCTTGAGTAATCACATCGCCATTCACAGTAGTAACGATGGAGTCAGTGAAGGTACCGAGGTGTATATCGTCGACACTCTGGGAGAGCTCGGCGCCTTCATGGCCAAGGCAGAACTAGTGTTTGTCGGTGGATCACTAGTACCACGGGGTGGTCACAACGTTCTAGAGCCAGCCCTGCTGGGCAAGGCGACTATATTCGGCCCGCACATGAATAACTTCATCAACGAAAGCAAACTGCTTTTGGAGCACAAGGCGGCAATTCAGATCAAAGATGATGCAGACCTAGAAGCTTGCCTCACGAGTCTTCTAGAATCACCGGAGAAGCGACAACAGCTTGCGAGACGTGCCGCGTCGGCGGTCAATCAGTACCAAGACATCGCCCAGCGCTACGCCGATGAGATCACTGATCTGTGTAACTTGAGCCAACCTTAGTCTTTTTCCCGATAGCCTTCACACAAGGCTTGCCAGTCAGCATCAGAAAAATAGAAACTCTTGTATATCGAGCGTCGCTTGACTAGTGAACGATTCAAGCGCCCTAAGTTCTTAGCTCGCCAGCCGGTTGAGCGATGCCGTAACTTACAGTTGTCGAAATCTATGAGATAAACGCCATCACCACTTTCTAACAAAATATTGTTTGATGTTATGTCTGGATGATACACATCGGCATCGTGAAAACGGCGAATGCAGACGCCAATTGCCCTCCACTTCTCCCGACTTAATTGCGTCTCCTTGATCCACTCGGTTAAAGACCGAGCATCAACCAGACGCTGAGTTATGATGTCCGCCTTGTAAAACAAGCCGTGCCGAGAGGCCCGGGCCGCAACTGGGCGTGGTACCGGCAACTGCCAAGAATACAATTTCTGCAACATATGCCATTCGCGCCACGGTCGCGTCCGGTGAAGGCCCATCCATAGATAGCTATCCTTTATGAATCTAGCCACTGCCCCGCCCCGTTGATAATGGCGCAAAACCCAGTCCTGCTGTTCTATTCTGATAAAATAGGTAGGACCGCGGCCGCACACCTCGCCTACCAAGGCCTGGCGTTCGGCTAAGTTGCGAGGATCGAAACTGATAACATCCAGCTTTGGAACAGCATCCATATCATACAGGATGTATTCGTTCCCAAGCATTTTTTCGCACGGATTCACAATTTATGACGTTAACACTGACATTGCCACCGAAGAGTATTTGTATCCTGCGGCTGTCGGCTATTGGGGATGTTTGTCATACCATTCCGGTGGTGCGCACGCTACAACACCACTGGCCTGAAACAAAAATTACCTGGGTCATTGGTAAGATGGAGGCATCACTCGTTTCTGACATAAAAGGTATCGAGTTTGTCGTTTTCGATAAGTCCCAAGGGTGGCATGCCTATCGGCATTTACGCAAGCATGTTAGCGGACGCCGTTTCGATTTACTTCTGCAGATGCAACCGGCGATGCGTGCAAGTATAGCTGGGCTATTTGTCAGTGCGCCCATTCGCCTAGGCTTTGACAAGATCCGGGCAAGGGATCACCAATGGTTGTTTACCACCCATCGAATCGCGTCCGCCAAACAACAGCATGTAATAGACGGGTTCTTTAGCTTTCTCGAATATTTGGGCCTATCGCAGCGCGATTTGCGCTGGGACATTCCAATCCCTGATGATGCTCACCGCTTCGCCGAAGATCATCTGCCTGGCAGCCAACATACGCTGCTCATTAGCCCTTGCTCAAGACACACAC
>CAXMNC010000273.1:0-1690 GCA_964194625.1 Acidiferrobacterales bacterium | reverse complement strand
GACAAACTGTGGGAGTTGATCGGCCAGTTCAATGGCCTACCAAATTGGCATCCAGCCATAGAAAAAAGCGAGTTGGAAGAAGACGGCAAGGTTCGCCGCCTGACGCTGGTCGGCGGCGGCTCGATCGTGGAGCGATTGGAGCGTGTCGATGACAACGAGCATCTATACCGCTATTCGATCCTAGAAAGCCCCCTACCGGTAGCCGACTATGTCGCCGAGATACGCGTCCATCAAAACGAAGAAGGAACTGGGAGCACGATAGAGTGGTCCAGTGAATTCAAGCCCAAAGACGCTTCCGTTCAACAGGCGACAGAAGTAATCCAGGGAATTTACCAAACCGGCTTCGACAACCTGAAGAAACTATTCGAGGCTTAGCAGGCTGCTGAAAAACCATTTTCAACAGCCCGGTAGAGTGGTGCACGAAGGCATCGCACATTTTTCAAACACCCAAGATGTTTGAAAAATGAAGCAAAGTAAAAACCGCACTTTTTACTTTGGCCGCTCTTGCGCGGCCGTGCGCTGGCGGCACTTGTGCATCCCTGCACTTCGCGAGCTGAGGAGCGGTACAGGGAGGTGCCGTCTGCGGAGCGGAGGATGCAAAAAGGCCATGGGCGAAGCGGAATAAGATAAAGCTCCGGTGGAGCTTTATCCCGCTGAGCGGGTTCGCCACGGATGGCGAACCCCGGACTTGCCAGCGGAACAGGATAGCGGAGCGCAGCAAGGGCTTTTACAGCATCTTCTTAGCCCACCCGACTACCGACGGGGCCCAGGCGATGCCTGGCCATGTCTTCCGGCCTGATTTCGTGCACAATACACTAATGGCAATGACCGATTCGGCGCACGGTTGTCCCTACATTTACGCGCGTTTACGCTCCCGTACCGTGTTGGCCCGGAACTTTGCGATCCGAGTTTTTACTAAAGCTCATAATATATGTCAGGGGTTTGTCCGTATCGTGCATCGTTAACATTGGAGGTAATCATGTTGCGTCTCATCTCCGTCACACTCGTTTTCTTTCTCTCCGGCTGCACCGCCCTCAACAACATGAACCAAAGATATCAGGGCAATGAGAATTCGAAGTACTACCGAGTACCCGTTGATTCAACCCTCGTACTGAATCAATCATTGACCATCCCGATAAGACACAAACGCGTCTACTTCCAGGATGGAAGACCTTTGGCATTCTATGAGGTAAACGAGTACCAACCCTGGTGCGTCTTAAGAATGCGAGCCAAAAAAGATGTTGCACAAAAGTTAGTGCCCGATGAGTTTGTCGTCAGCGCGGTCCGCCGCGAAGACCTGTACGAGGTCGCACGCCTGCCGGTTCTGGTCGCCCAGTTCGACCCCGGCGGCACGGAAATGACCTATCAGGTGATAGCATCTCGAATGGAACTTAGCTCCAACAATCAACCCGACGTGCAGAGCCTCAGTTGTAGCAGATGGAGGATCCCGCAGGATCGGTATTGGGTGACCATACGCGATGTTCGGGAATCGCTTGGGAGTATCTTCGATTTGCGTCTGAGAGAATAATCGTACTATAACGATCGGTTAGACAAAAAATCGAAATGGGCTAGCCGCGCTAAGGGCTTGCGTTTGTGGCAGATTGATCGAGCCCGATCGCCCGACTGGGGTGAGGCGCAGAGGTCCGCGAGCATCTGGTGAATGCTCGCGCCGCCGAACGGACAGGCCCAG
>CAXMNC010000272.1:0-3140 GCA_964194625.1 Acidiferrobacterales bacterium | reverse complement strand
CTAATGTCCGGTTATGGGGGCAAAGCGGACGCTCCAGCACACCCGTCAGAACGTCTGCTCTTAGCCAAAAGGAGACATTCGCCGGCGTCGAAATTTCGTCCACTCAAGGGCCGGAATCGACCCAAAACGGCCCTTCATGATCGCCGGCGCGAACGTCCGCTATAGATCGCTAAGCGGTCGTTCAATGACAGCGATACGGCCCATCATGCCAGCCGGTCGCGCGGCGTGATTCCATCCCGCCCGTTGTGTCAACTTTGCAGTTGCCTGACCTGGTCTTCTGAAAGATATTCTGAGAGGCTTCCTCGCTGGTAATCCAAACGATGCTGTCCACCTGAGGATCAATTACCTGTTCACGACTCATCCGAACCATGGCGCTTTGGATGAGCGAGTTTGAGTTGGCACGAGTTTTTTTTGCGAGGCGCAGACTTAGGAAATTGAATTGAGTCCCACCGACTTGAAAGAGCTCGGCCAATGATCAGGGTTACATCAAGGTGCTTGCTAGTCGGTCTCCTTTTACAACCCTCATGGTGGGGGCATGCCGTAGCTCAAGAAGTGATGTGGAAGAGCCATATCCATGCTGGTGCCGAGGCGTATCAGCTTGGAGATCTATCGGAAGCTGAGAAAGAGTTTCAGGCTGCCGTTGATGTGGCGGAAGAGTTTGGCCCAGAGGATTCACGCCTGGCCATGAGTCTGGATTATCTGGCAGCGTTCTATCAAGATCAAGGCCGGTATGCGGAGGCCGAGCCATTGTACAAGCGGTCGCTGGGAATCGTGGAAAATGCGGTGGGGCCGCGCCACCCATTTGTGGCGAAAAGTCTCGATATTCTCGCGAAATTTTACTGTGATCAGGGCTCACATGCTAGGGCGGAATCCCTTTACCAGCGGGCGCTCACGATACGGCAAGAAGCTCTTCCGGAAGACCACCCTGACGTGGTCCGAAGTATGGAAAACTACGCCACTGTGCTCCGCCAAACCGGACAGATCGACAAGGCAGACGAGATCGAAGCTCGCGCAAAGGCGATCCGCACTAAGCCTGCAGACTAGACCGCAAGATACTAAACACAAGCTGGCGCGCAGTCGTTCGACTATCCGGGTTGGGTAGACATCCCTATGGCCCGCTCGGAACGACTGGAATCCGCACGCATAATCCAGCCCGAGGACATCGTCAGAACTATCCTCTTCGTTCTCGCCATGCCCAGGGTCTGACGGAGCTCACGATAAGCCGCAATGTTCGCCTTATCGGCAACCTTGAAGCCGGTAAGATCACCGTTTCTCTCGATGGCATCCACCATCAACTATGTCGCCTTCGGGTCACACCCGGAAATTCCGGAGTCTAGCGCGAAACGTCCGAAGTTGGGGGTGAAACGGACGTAAATCAGCCGTCGAATCGCCCTCGATACCCGTTCTGTGCTATCTATCACGGCAATCCGAGTATGACATCCGGAAATCCCGGTTTTGTGAATCCATTCCGCAACACTTGTGTAATGGGCACATCAAGGAACAGGAGTTCTTGTCATGAGACAGTGGTTGACACCAGTGCTGGCGGGCGTCTTGGCCATCGCCTTTGCTACCGGGGCCTGGGCAGCAGGCTCCACCAGTTCGACTTCGACGCGCAGCGTCGCTGACGAACTTGATAAGGCCGAGAGCGCCATTGACGCCGGGAATTATCAAGACGCGATTCCGGTCTTGGAGGACGTAGTCGAGACGGACCCCGAGAACGCCGACGCTTACAACTATTTAGGCTTCGCATTCCGTAATCTAGGTGATTACGGCAAGTCCGAGGCTTACTATGACCAAGCGCTCATGATCGATCCGAAACACAAGGGCGCCAATGAGTATCTGGGTGAGCTCTACCTGAAGCTCGGCCAACTGGAAAATGCCGAGGTCCAGCTGGCACGCCTCGACGATATTTGCACTTTTGGCTGTGAAGAGTATGACGATTTGAAGGCGGCGATCGAGACCTACAAGACGGGCGGAAACAACTGATCGCCGCCTGGCGCAAACAACGTCGTCATCTACGGTCATGAGCGCCTGGGATACACTGCTTGCCGACTACGGTGCATCGGCTGTGGCGTTTGCACTTTTTGCCCTGCTCCACTCAGTGGGTGCCCGTGAGCCCTGTAAGGAGCTGATTGCGCGTATCTGCGGCGATTTCTTTCTTGAGCATTGCTGGCGGCTTCTCTACTGCGTCCTCAGCTACCTTGCTCTCTATCACGTGATCTCGGTCCTGCATTGGGACCTCAACCGCGAGAACGACCGCTGGCTCTTCGTCTACCCCGTCTGGGCATGGCAAGTGCTGCTCATACTGCACCTCGGCTCGGTCGCGTTCATGTACTGGGCCTTTGTGCAAAGTGACTATCTCGAGTTCTGGGGAATCAAGCAGGCCTGGCGTGGATTGCGCAGGTTGGCCGGACGGACCGAGACGACTCCGCTCGACCTCTTCGGAACTAGTCGCCTAGAGACGAGAGGAGCCTACGGCCTCGTGCGCCATCCCATGTTGTCAGCGGGGTTTTGGTTCCTGCTGACCGGCGGCCCCTCGCTTAACAACCTGGTGTTCACGTTGTTCTATGCCGCCTACATGGTGATCGGCGGTTATTATGAGGAACGACGTCTTGTCCGGGTCTTTGGTGGCGCCTATTTTGCATACCGGTCCCGCGTACCGGCCTTTATGCCGCGGCCTTGGCGGTGGCGATTTGGATAAGCGGCAATGCTGGAGTCTCTCGCCAACTTGTTCTACAACCCGCTATTCTTCTGGGGCCTACCCATGCTGGTTGTGGCCGCGCTCGGAGTGTATCGGCACCGTCGGGACGGAACCCCCTCCGGTGAAAAATCTAAGTCCTGCAACGATTGCCCTAGAAATTAGACATGAACGTGCGGCAATGCCACCGATGTCCGCAAGGGGTCAAAACCTGCCGTCTGAGGAGCGTCGTCCGAACGACCGCTTTCTCATCCGTAAGCGGCCATTGCGAGTGGCTCCAATGCACGGCGGTTAATGGCCGATTCCTGCCATTGGTGCTCGGGCCAGCCGAATGACGGCTAGGGGTCACACTCGGACGCACTGAACCCCTGCCAGGAACGTCTGTTTACCGGGGCAAAGCGGTCATTGGAAGTCCGCTTTGTTGAGTCCGAATGTTTGCCGT
>CAXMNC010000271.1:0-9021 GCA_964194625.1 Acidiferrobacterales bacterium | reverse complement strand
TTTCGCTCAGGACACCGGCGGCGCTATCAAAGGCGCGGTGCGCGCGGATGTATTCTTCGGCCAAGGAGAAAAGGCAGAGCGGTTGGCGGGCGCCATGAAACAAGAAGGGCGGTTGTTTGTGTTATTGCCGAAACGAGAACGCATTGCGGTCGAGTAAGCGGGGTTTCGCCCCCGCACTACGAGGTACTTTCGTTTCGGCGAAAGTACCCAAAGCCATTTTGCCCCGCGGTCTTCGCCCCACACCTAAAGACGGTGTGGGGAACCTCGGATTTCGATTGCCTCAGTGGGTCCGTCGACGGCACCTCCCTGTGCCGACGACGGACGCTGGGGTCCCTACCCGGCCCCCTGACGGGGCCGTGCTTCGGCTTCACTCATCCTCGGCTCGACCGTAGGGGCGGGAAAACAGAAAAAACAAGAATAAAAAGGGTAGAAATCTAAGCCGCACTACAAACCCTACGGATTGTTAATCGTTCGTTGTGTGCGTAGGTACTTCTTGACTAACGATTCAATAACCGGCGCGCGTTTTTTGCGCGTCCGGCGCCGTAGGCGCGAAGTTGATTGATTTGTTAGGGCTCATGCTCCGTACTTAACTAAACAAGGAATAGGTATAAAAAACAACAACCATACCCAAGTAACCAAAGATTAAATTAGACAATGTACCGACTAGGAAGGTCGTAAGTACATGAGATCCCCACCTCCGGCGCGCTATAAGGTAATCAAACTCATCGATATTCTTGATTTCCTTTGGAACGGAAATTACATTCGTCCATGCGTTCCATTTTGATGCGACCTTGAACGCAAGCCAGGCCGCAATGACTACCGGTGCCTCATTCCAAAATGCACCAAAGAACAGTAGTCGTTCCAAATACCCCAAATACGCCCCACCCTCATTTCCACTTGTTAGTTTTTTCCACTTATCCTCAAGTGTTTTGGTTGGTGGTTTTAATTTTATAGACTTTGTTGCGAAATCCTTTAACCATTTAGTACCAAAACCAAGCAAGTAGTTGGCGAAAAGACCGATAAGTATGTGCAAAAAAATTACCATCATTTGTTCCTAATTGAAGCCCTAACAATGATTAGACGTCTCAATTGCAGTATATCTCCGCTAGGTGGTAGCGTTTAGGGATAAGGGTTGAAGTTGCCATAAGGCGTGGCGTCGCCATCGCCGCGATGTCGGGTTTGCGCGAGGGCGCGGTCCCTGATCCGTTCTCTCCATTCGCGTCCGCTGGCATCTTTCCACCAGACTTCGGTATTGCTGTCGGCAGCGAACTCATAGGGTGAGATTCCCACGTTTCGGGTCGGATGCCACTCACGCGCGAGTTGCGGGAAGGTTGCTTTCAGTTGGCTCAAAGTGTTGACTCGACCCGGAATTTCCCTCGGTCCTTCGATGGTTACGTCGTCCTCGGTCCAACGATCCATGCGACCCCAGTAAAATCCCCGGAAGCCCTTTATTTTGGCAACCTGCGAATAGGGATTCTCGAAGCTCCAGACCACATTCTCAACCATGCGATCGTCAACTTTGAGATGCCAATAGCTCGCGATGCCCTTGTAGGGGCAATGGGTTTGGCGGTCCGACTTGTAAAAATATTCGGCCACGAGAGCGTCAGGAGGAAAATAGTAAACCGGCGCATGTCCCAGCTCGAACATGACGTGGGCCCGATTACTCTCGGCAACGAGCTGGTCATTCAATAAGGTCCCCACTCGCACCGGAAGGAGGTCGAAGTCGACAATATAGTTCGGATTACCTAGCCATCCTGTAGATTCGGCTGGCTGTTCTGGAACAGAGCTCATGTTTTGACTCCTAGTTCACATGATGAAATTTAAGGGCTATTGAGCAGGTTTCCATTTAGGTTGTCACTTTAGCTCACCATTTGCCATTATTTGCTCTTGTGAGCCAGGTAGATCGTGTTGGACGACTCGCCGCCCGAATATGGATTCGGGAAAGTCACAATATGGGACTCAGAAGACTGGAATACTGTATCGAGCAGACGAATGAATTCTGCATCCGGGGGATCGTTGGACCACAGCCCGAAGATGCCGCCGGGATGGAGCTTGTCCGCCAAGTTCCGAAGCCCGGACGCCGTATAAAAAGCGCTGTTTCCCCGGTTAAGCCAATGGCTGGGTGAATGATCAATATCCAGCAACACAGCGTGAACCAGCCGGGTCGGGGCTGCACGATCGAATCCGCCGCCGGATGATGATGCAACTTCAAAGAAGTCGGCATGGACAAGGGTGCAACGGGGGTCTGACACCAATTTCTTCCCAAGCGGTACGAGGCCCCGACGGTGCCAGTCGATAACCGGTTCCATCACCTCAACAACCATGAGCGACCTGACTGCCGGGTCTTCCAAGGCCGCAACCGCTGTATAGCCCAGACCCAATCCACCGACCACGATGTCCAAGCCGGTGTCTTTAAGCGCGGCGAGCCCAAGTCTCGCAAGCTGAATCTCGGCGTTGGTAAACAGGCTGGACATCAGAAACTCGTCGCCAAGCTTCACCTCGTAGAGTATTTCGCCTTCGAGCCTGGGTTCCGCCCTGCGCCTGAGACTGATTTCACCGAGCGGGGTTTTCTGGCAGTCCAGTTCTTCAAATTCAAACGTCATCTACCAAATATTAAAGCGATATGTCGCTTTATGCATCTTTCAACTCGATGATCAACGCGTGGACTGGTGTGTCTCCAATATTCTCCGCCGCGTGCATAAGCTCATCGCCCCAAAGCATTTCGCCAGCCGGACGCTCCATCTCTTTTGTGCTGCCGTCGGGGTAGGTGTCCCGCACCCTGTAAGAAGTGAGGGTGTAGATGAGGTGTCTCGGATGCCAGTGCATGGCATGGCTCTGCCCCGGCGCGAGCTGTACCTCAAGTACTCGCACCCGTTCGTTCTCAAGGCGGATCTTGAACTTGTCCGGGTCTAACGCGACGGCATCCATCGAGTGGTGTTGTGACATTCGTAGGCTCCGTAAATCTATCAATTGGCAGGCGGGGTGAAGCAACCGCGCAGCCGCCGGGCTAGCTCGATGTAATAACCAAGATGCTGTCCGGTTTCGTAACCGTTGGCCCAGGTAGGGTTCGGCGCATCGTACGACTTTTCGTAAGTACCAGGGTTGCTTGCCAAGAGTCGATCGCAATCGCCACGAATATTTTCTTTCATGGTGACGAGGCCGTAACCGAGCCCGGCGCCGAAGTCGCTATCTTGGCTCACATCGACGAGCAACTGACTGGCTTGCTCGATCAAGTCGTTGATTCTTTCCTCCACCAAGTGGTTGTGCTGTTCGACTTGCCAAATGCGATACTCAGCCAGTGTCTGTTCATAATTCTCCGGATACGTTTGGCGTGCGCGGCGATTCCAGTTGGCAGAGTGCTCGGCTTCTGTCAGACGGGCGTAGCGCTCGAGTAGTGGTGCGAATAGCGCCTCGACATCACCCGTCCCCAAGTTCTTAGTGCGCCCCCTCGTGTCTACGAGCAACTCAACCCGACACGATGCTTCCCTGTAAAGCGTGAATGGTCCTTCGTCATATTCGATCAGAACATTTTCCTTGAGATCGAGGAATACGTCCACACGGCGCCGCTTGACATCGACTCTACGAACCTTGGCCAGCTCGCCGGTCGGCAGCGCCACTCGTCCATTGCCTCTGATTAGGTCGCCGCTTACACGGTTGTTGGTGTAAGTATTATCACAGTTAGAATAAAGCTCACCGTTAACAATCACCCAAGCCCCGCGCCAGCGTGAGTTCAGTCTATCTTCGAGATCGGCGTGAGCAACTGGGGAGGTCATGGCAAGGAAGAGGGCAAAGATACTCAGATACCAACGCATAGTTTTATCCCTTCCTAAAGAGCTTCGATCCATCTATGTTTCGATAGACCATTCCGCTATTGATTCACTCAACGTTAGCGAGAACGCAGTCTGTCCCCGACTTCGGAGAGTAGCGGTATGGACGGGTAATCGGTGATCGTGAGCCCGCCGTCGACGATCAGGGTCTGGCCGGTAACAAAGGAGGCATTATCTGAGGCAAGAAACAGAACCGCCGCTGCGATTTCCGCTGGCGTCCCCATGCGATTGAAAAGAGACGGGGGCATCGCCCACTCACCATCCGCGGTACCCGCAGCCGATAATTCCTCGTCCTCCTTGGTCGCGATCCAGCCGGGGCTGACGCAGTTGACCCGGATTCCGTGGGGCGCGCCTTCCACCGCAAACGAGCGGGTTAAGGCCTCAACCGCTGCCTTGGCGACGCCGTAAAGACCCCAATTCCCATGTAGGGTTGCCGTCGACGAGATATTGACAATGGCACCACCACCCGACCTCTCGAGGAGGGGCAAGGTATATGCCGACACAAAATAGGTTGAGTCCAGATTGGGCCCACGCAGTTTTTGCCAGCGCACGCCAGGCGGGTCCGATTTCTCAATTCCACCTCGGCGACTTCCGATACCGGCATTGTTGACGACGACGTCTAAGTGGGCGAACCGACTGCTGACATCATCAACTAGTTTGATTACCGCCGATTCATCGGCAAGATCAACCGCAAAGAAGGCGCCTTGTCCTCCCAGATCGTGTACTTCCGTGAGTACCGCGTCTCCCTTTTCTTGGTTACGGCCCACAAACGCGACGGTAGCACCGGCACGCACGAAACGATGCACGATGCCGCGCCCGATACCAGAGTTGCCGCCAGTGATTAAGGCAACCTTGCCTTGCATGCACGTTTCAGTATCGCTGGGCATCATTGAGTTCCTTATTCGCGCATACGCACCAACGGCTTTTGCCAAACTTTATCCTTTACGGCCTCGTCCAAAGGTGTGCCCGCGATCGAGTTGGTGTAGTTGCTCATCACCTTTGTTGCGATGCCGAGCACGACTTCTAGCGCTTGTTGCTCGGTAAACCCGGCACCAAAGAACGCCTCAAGCGCTGCCTTCGATACTTTCCCTCGTTGCACAATCAGCTCCCGGGTGAAGGCGCGTAGCGCTTCGAGTTTATCGTTAGTAAGTGGGGTGTCATCACGTAGTGCCTGAATGTCTTCTTGAGACATTCCCGCTTGTTCGGACAATAGTGTGTGCCAGGGGACACAATAGTCACAGGTGTTCTCGAAATTCGCAGTCTGAAAAACGACTTGACGTTCAACCGGAGTTAAAGAAGTTTGATCGAATGCCTCCTCGAGGTTGACATAGGACTGCAATAGCGCCGGTGCCGCTGCCATGACGCCTTCGAGATTGGGTATCATGCTGAAGCTTTTCTGCGTTCGCTCTAGAAAAGGCTTCGACGCCTCCGGGGCAGTTTCGGGAGAATGGATAGGGAATCTCTCGGTCATACTAATCACCTCTTCTAGCAAGTGGTGCAAATGTTTGGCTTCGCTAGCCTTCCCCGAGCAGCGGAGAGGTAGAAAGGTCTTTAACCTTTGTTCCCTCCCCATTTATTGGGGAGGGCTAGGGAGGGGCCTTAAGCATATTCAACAGTGTCTCACCCACGACTTGACGACGCCAGCCTGTCAGCAGTGCAATGTCTCGTTCGCCACGAATGAGCGCCCGTACGTTCTTGCGCGTGGCAAGCAAGGCGGAGCTGATTCCCCGTTCGTCGGCACACGATTTGACAAGTGCGAGCATACGATGACTGAGCTCTATTTGGGCCCGCGTCAGTTGTATGGGTTTCTTCCACAGTGATGACGGTGCCATGGTCTGACCATTTGCAATCGTTTTCAGCATGTCATCCCCCCATTTTCTGAGCGTCGCTGCTCCTATGCCCTTGATACTCCCGAGCTGCTCACGGGCGCTTGGCTGTGTTGCCGCAAGCTCCAACAAGGTAGCGTCTCGCAAAACCCAACTGCGCGGAAGGTTTTGTCTCTGTGCAGTGTGTTCACGCCATCGAGCGAGGGCACGTAGCACTTGCTGGTTCGCCGGTAGCAAGGCACGTCCTTTCTTGATTCGTTCGTGCGCGTAGTCGGGATCATTAGAATAAAGACCGGATTCTGTGAGGCGTGTACATTCTTCGGATACCCAATCGCTGCGCCCGAGCTCGTTCAGTTTTTCCGTGAGTTGGCGGTAGATCGGTACCAAATGGCGGACATCATCGGCGGCGTAATCGAGTTGTTCTTGAGTGAGTGGTCGTGTCGACCAGTCCGTACGGGTGTGTAATTTATCGAGCTTGACACCGACTAGTTCATCGACCAGTGCCGCGTAACCAATCTGGTCCTCGAAGCCCAAGAGTGCCGCCGCGATTTGTGTGTCGAACACCGGCGCTGGCGCGGCGCCGCGCAAATCGTAAAAGACTTCGAGATCTTGCCTCGCTGAATGCAACACCTTAACGATTTTCGAGTCATAAACGACGTCCAACAGAGCGGAGAGATCGTCAGTTGCTAGCGGGTCGACGCAAAAAAGCTGGTCCGAGGTTGCGATTTGGATGAGACACAGTCGTGCGTAATATGTGCGTTCGCGCACGAACTCGGTGTCAAGCGCAATCCACGGTTCTTGTCGCAGGTGCTGGCAGACTAGTTCCAGACCTGGTTGATCTTGTACAAACTGATCAAACATATGCCCAGTCTATTGGTATCTGACGGATTGGAACAGATTTCGAGTTTGGGTTGTCATTAAGCATTTTTTGCGCCAGGCTTAAAGCGTGGCACGAACACTCGGAAAGAACTAGCGACTCCATGCATATTCATATTTTAGGGATCGGTGGATCGTTTATGGCCGGGGTAGCCATGTTGGCGCGTGAACTCGGGCACACCATCACTGGCGCTGATGCAAAGATATACCCGCCTGCAAGTACCCAGCTAGCGGACGCGGGTATTGAGGTCTTTGGTGGCTATCACACGTCCAACCTGCGACCTGCCCCTGATCTGGTAATTATCGGAAACGCCTTGTCCCGTGGGAATGTCGAAGTCGAGGCAGTCCTGGACGCGGGCCTTGTATATACGTCCGGTGCGCAGTGGGTGGCGGAAAATATCTTGCGCGACCGTTGGGTCTTGGCAGTGGCGGGTACGCATGGCAAGACCACCACAACGAGCATGCTTGCTTGGATACTTGAGCAGGCTGGCCATAAGCCCGGTTTTCTCATCGGTGGCGTGCCAGAAAATTTTGGTGCCTCCGCACGTTTGGGCGACGCACCCTTCTTCGTCGTTGAGGCAGACGAGTATGACACGGCATTTTTCGACAAGCGCTCGAAGTTTGTTCACTATCGGCCGCGCACGGCGGTTCTTAACAACTTAGAGTTCGATCATGCCGATATCTTCCCCGATCTCGGCGCAATTCAGACCCAGTTTCATCATTTTTTGCGAATGGTGCCCGCATCGGGACTCATTGCCGTTAATGGGAACGACGACAATCTGCGAGTGCTTCTAGATATGGGATGCTGGACAAAGGTTGAGTATTTCAACGCGCCAGATGGTTGGTCGTCAGTGCTCGAAAGCGAGGACGGCAGTGCGTTTACTGTGCTTTTCAAAGCGAAACAAAAAGGCGTGGTGCACTGGAATCTTATCGGTCAGTACAACGTTGACAATGCACTTGCCGCTATCGTGGCGGCAAGTCACGCCGGTGTGTCGGTGGCCGACGCTACCATTGCGCTCGGCGGCTTCAAAAACGTGAAGCGTCGCTTAGAGGTATGTGGCGAAGCAAACGGCATCACTGTCTACGATGATTTCGCGCACCACCCAACTGCGATCTCTGCAACATTACAGGCTTTGCGGTCACGGGTTGGCAAGGACCGAATCTTTGCGGTCATGGAGTTGCGCTCGAACACAATGCGTATGGGTACGCTTCGCCACGACATAGCGGCTTCTCTTTGTGAGGCAGACCAAGCGATGATTCTGCAGGCGGCCGATCTTAGTTGGGATATCGCCAGCGTCGTTGATGCGCTTGATGGACGTGGGCATCTCCTAGGTTCGGTAGATGAGATTGTTGCCACACTCGCCGACGAGTTGGTCGATGGCGATCATGTCTTGATAATGAGTAACGGCGACTTCGGTGGTCTGCATGCAAAATTGCTGGCTCGTCTGCAACAGCGAAAACCGGTAGCTTCGGGGGCAAGTGGTTAGAATAAATACCGATGAGTGAGTTGCCTCTATTTCCAGTGCATAGCGTGTTGTTTCCCGACGGCCGGTTCAGGTTGCGCGTGTTCGAAAAGCGTTACATGGATATGGTGACACGTTGCCTTAAGCAGGAAACGCCGTTTGGTGTGTGCTTGATCCGCGCCGGACACGAGGTCGGCGAGGCGGCGCAACCCAGTTCGGTTGGTACTACTGCCAACCTAGACGAATACGATATGCCGCAGACCGGCATTCTGCATATAAGCGTTCGCGGCGGCCAGCGCTTTCGGGTGCTCGACACGCGGGTACTCGCGGATCAACTGATTATCGGCGACACAGCGCTCCTGCCGGAAGAACCACACGTCGGTTTGGAACCAACGCATGAAAACTTAAGGGAACTTTTGGCGAAAATTATTAACGAAGTTGATGGGCGCTATTACTATCCACCTGTAAGGCTAGATGATGCAACCTGGGTGGCTTATCGTTTGGCGGAATTCCTGCCCGTATCTAACGATTGTCGACAACAAGTGTTGGAACAACCGGATCCAAAGCGAAAGCTCGATATCCTGGCAGCACAGATTACAGAACCTGAAACCGAGACGAGTCAGCGATTCAGCTAAAATATTCTCAATATTGCATGGAGTTTGTTAAATGAGAGCCAGCATTTGCGGATTACTTTTATCCTTATTCCTAGTCTCCAGTGTCAGCGCAGCTGGCTTTGAAGCAGGCAAAGACTACGTCGAACTTAGCGTGGGTCAACAGGTCGGCGCTGAAGAGAAGATAGAAGTGCGCGAATTCTTCTGGTACGGCTGTCCGCACTGTTACCGACTAGAGCCTTTTCTAGAGGCATGGCTTGAGAAGCGTCCCCCCGACGTTGCCTATGTACGCACCCCCGGCGTGGCTAGAGCTTGGATTTCTCATGCCAAGGCCTACTATGCGTTTGAGGCGCTCGGGATCACCGAGAAGGTGCACCGACCATTCTTTGATGCAATTCACAAAGGTGGCCAAAAGCTT
>CAXMNC010000270.1:0-2916 GCA_964194625.1 Acidiferrobacterales bacterium | reverse complement strand
CCACGACCACTGCCGGTGGGCCGGCTGGGCCGTCAAGTTGAGGTAGCCGGTGCCGGCGCGAAAGCTGGTGAATGTGGCATCGGCGTCACCGCTGATCACGTCGAAGCCGAGGGCCCGGTAGAAACGCACAGCTCGCCCCATGTCGTGGGTGGCGAGGGTGATGGCGCTGACGGATTCGATCATCGTTTCCCCCTTGTCGGATATCGGCCCGCGCCGTTAAAACCGCGCTGCCTCTTAAGCACTACCAGAAAACTTACGAAAGTCATTTCTATATCGATACTTCTTGGCCTCTCCGGTTAACTTCGGCTCTGTCTAATTGGTATATCCCCGCTTCTTTGGCTGCATGTGCGCCGTAACCTCATCCCAAATTCCGAGCTTTTTAGCTGCTCTTGCTGCTGGAGCCGCACGTTTCCAGAACTCCCCGGTGGAACTGTGCTTTTTAGATTCGTCACGAACCACAGCCTCCGTCCACGATATGCGCTTGGGGACCATGTGTTCGGTAACGGCATCGAGAATGCCCAACCGAATTGCCGCGTTGTAGGCGCTCTTATCGCTCTTCCGGAATTCACCGCGACTGGCGTATTTCAATGCGGCAGCTTGGATTGCTTTCGGAGTCCAGCTATGTGGTCTGCGGGTCATCTGATTTAGCGGTTGAGGTGCTGTCAACTCTGTCCAATGCCGGAACTAGGCAAGGAGCCTAACGTGCGAGTCGAGCGCCTATTGTAACGCTGCGTATCGGTGCTACGAATCACCCAGACAGACGACGTTTGCTTGTATGTCTGGGCATCTCCCTGCGTAAAGCAGCCGCGCTTTGCATAATCGTATTCAACATGACGTGCAGGCCGTTACTGCGGGTCGGGCTCAAATGTGCCCCGAGTCCGAGTTCCTCGATGAATATCGGAGGCGTTTCGAGAACCTGCTGCGGACGCTGGTTGCTATAGACGCGTATTAGTAGCGCGATCAATCCCGAGACGATCGCCGCATCACTGATCGCTTGAATCACCAGTCGCTCCCCGGACTCACGACAGTGCAGCCATACTTGAGCTTGACAGCCATGCACGCGGTTGGCTTCGGTCTTCCAGCGATCTGGAAAAGGCGGTAGTTGTCGACCGAGGTCGATCAGATACTGATACCGGTCCAACCAGTCGTCGAAAACTGCGAACTCAGCAATCAGATCCCGCTGTTTTCGGATGATGTCGGAGTCAGACACGCGTCCTTTCCTGGGTGCCGTGACCGTAGCCGTAAAATACCAGCACCGGTCAATATAGTATCGAGTCCTAATCATCTTGACAATGGGGCTCGATTCAGAGCAGGCTCAACGCGAGCGTGCCATACCACGACGGAGATACCGACAGAGTAGTGGTGCCCACCACATCGGTTGGTGACGCTTGAGTAGAGCGCGTCAAAAATTCGTTCAAGCGCCGAGAATAAAAAAGTGGAAGATAAAGGTGTTCGTTAAGACGAAGGCGATGGAAATTCTGATTGATGATTGACGGATTTGCGGTAAGGCAGTGATTACGGAACAGCGAAAGGCCGAAATAGTCCGCGAGTTTCAGCTTGAGTTTAAGCCCGGCACACCCTCGGACATTACGAAGTTCACGCTTGACGAACTTAAGGCCGCTGACGCAATGCTGCGTGACTGGGACGAGGGCTACGGAATCGCAATGCGTCACCGAATTGCTGAATTGGAATTGCGAGAACAGCGGAAGCTCGAAAGCAAGGTATGGGCCTGGAATGTATTTGTTGGTTTTATCGTCGGCGTTGCGGTAGGAATGACGGTGCAGTGGTTAATCAATCAATATCTATAGGCAAGTCTGGCGAGACTAAGCCATAAAATACTAATAAAAACATATGGTTACGTTCAGTTGGCGTGCTATTCTGCCCTGGCTTCACTTCCCGAATAGTAGGTGATTGAAAATGTCTAAATCAGCCGCCGCTGACCTGGTAGCGAAACTGACGCCACAACCCGACGAACTGCGCAACGTACCGACCACCCACATAGCCGTGGCTGTGGAAAGCATTGGTTACGCTATGGACCAGCTGACTAACGGCGTACACACCCGTGAAACGGCGTATTGCGAACCATGCCGTGGGCCGGTGACGATGGCACCGTCCAAGGTTCCCTCTCCCAACGGACCCCCTCGGTGAGCACAGGTATCATCCATCGCATAGAACCGCCCTTGGTGTCCTCCTTTATCTTAGGTACTAAGCTCCATGAAGGCGCGATCTGCTTTGGCGGCGAAGTAAAAATCACTCTCCGTCAAGCCTTTGATCTTGTGAGTCCAGACCTCCACTCGGCATTGGCCCCATGCAATGTATAGATCAGGATGATGGCCCTCTGCTTCCGCGATATCGGCCACCTTGTTGGCAAATGCCATCGCTTGGCGGAAATTCTTGAACTTGTAAGTGCGTTCTGGATGGCCGTCCGCGTTCAACTGCCATCCTTCCCCCAGTTCACGCAGTAGCGCCTCAGCCGCATGCCGTTCCATGGGAGGAACACCGCCACGGCAGGGAATACATTTCTGGTCTGCAAGGCTCATGGGTTTAGTGGTGTACGTGGCAAATTACTCTTTCCGAGGATTTCTGCCCAGGTTTAGCCCTTCGCCCGGCTCAGCGGCCAGCCGAAGGCCATCCGACTGAAGCCACTGGTTAGGTGTTTGCGTCATTGCTAAATGCCAAATTATTGGTATCGGAAGCGGAGTCCCTTTTTTACTTGCGGTTCAACCCTTATTTTCCGATATTTTCCTGCCCCTTCACAGCGATTCCCTCATCAGACCCATCCATTAACTTCCAGCGGACTGGGCCACTATCGGATGGGCCGACCTCTTGACCAGTTTCGTCAAGTATTATCCGGCGCAGAACATTAGCAAGCGGATCACGAACAACGCGCTCCACATTATTTCCAGCTTGGTCATA
>CAXMNC010000269.1:0-5839 GCA_964194625.1 Acidiferrobacterales bacterium | reverse complement strand
GCATCGACGTCGCTTCGATAAACCTGGTAACGACGGAAATCAACGGTTCCTACGACGTCGCTATCCTGCGTAATCTGCTCCAGACCATGTCGGCCGATGACGCACGTAGGCTTATCCAGAATGTTGGGAAGGCGATTGTTTCCGGAGGGAAGGTTCATGTCATCGGCTGGATGCTCGAAGATTCGCGATTATCGCCTGCGGCAGCGCTCAACTTCGATATCGATTTCCTGAACATCTATGACGATGGAGCGGCGTATACGATTGGTGAACAACAACGCTGGCTGGAAGCCGCAGGATTTTCACAGTTTGAGTACGGGCCAATCTCGGCCGGGACAGGCCCTCCGGGGACCATGTTGATATCCGCGACCAAGGATTGAGCGCCACCCTCGAGGTTTCTCCTTCGATCTATCAGCGTCGGCTGTGGGGCAGAAAGAGCCGCTCGACCGCGAATTGTGACTGTCCGCTTACGGGGGTCAAGCAAAGCCTTCGGTGAGCGCGGCGACCGACAGTTCACGGCCGATTCCAGCCGATCGCGAAGAGTGAACGGGCCGCCAAGCCTCGAATGACCAGGACCGACTGCGGATTCAACCGGTCATTAGGCCAGGATGATGTTTGGGGAGGTTGTACTGCGATCCTAGGTGTGCCAGTTGCCCTGGTCTGGCCCAGGAATTCACTTGAGAATCGTCCGTAGGGCAGGATAATGGTGCAATACGCGACCTGTGGGTGGCGAATTAGTACCCCTGAGACCTGGCAGGCTCCGCATTCACTGAAGAAAGGGGATAAGCCAATGAAAGCAAAAGTAATCCGCACAGACCTACTACTTGCGTCAGTCGTACTAGTGGCTGGAATAATCATCGGACTCTATAGCCAGGGGGCATCGGCTGACACAAGCTACAAAACCGTTAAGGTAAATAACCTCAATGTCTTCTACCGTGAGGCCGGCAACAAGAATGCACCAACGGTCGTGTTGCTTCATGGATTTCCCACGTCATCACATATGTACCGCAACCTGATGGCGGAGCTGTCTGACTCTTATCACCTATTGGCGCCCGACTTTCCTGGATTTGGCAACAGTGACCAACCGTCCATGGAAGACTACGATTACACATTCGACAGTCTGGCCGCTACCGTAGAGGGCTTCCTGGACGCGCTGGGTGTGACGAAATACAGCATTTATCTAATGGATTACGGCGCTCCGGTGGGGTTCAGGATCGCTGCAAAACACCCCGAGCGCATCGAGACCCTCATTATCCAAAATGGGAACGCTTACGATGAAGGTCTTCGCGAATTCTGGGATCCAATCAAAGTGTACTGGAAAGATAAAACGCCGGAAAATGCTCAGCCACTCACAGGGTTTATCACTCCCAAAGGCGTCAAGTGGCAATACACTCACGGCGTACGAAATGCACAGGTGATCAGCCCTGACAACTGGAACGTCGATCATCGACACCTGAGTCGCGAGGGCAATCCTGCAATTCAGCTCGCGCTCTTCTATGACTATCAGAACAATGTTCCGTTGTACCCGAGCTGGCAAGCCTATTTCCGCGAACATCAGCCGCCAACACTCATCGTTTGGGGGAAAAACGACTACATCTTCCCGGCTGAAGGCGCGCATCCTTACAAGCGAGACCTCAAGAATCTGGAATTCCATTTGCTCGACACCGGCCATTTCGCGCTGGAAGAAGATGGAGATGTGATCGCCAGTCATATGCGCCGCTTCTTGGACAAGCACGTCCAATAAATCAGTGAGGCCCGCTTTGGGAGCAGCGAGATTACCGGCGACCGGAACGCGGAGCGACGAAAAATTATACTAGTTAGGCTGCCATCAAACTCACAGGCTAGAAACGCATGTCTCAAACGGATGAACCCCGCCCACCACTTCCGCCATTCGACTTGGAAGGTGCTGTGCAGAAGGTCCGAATGGCGGAAGACGCTGGAATTCTCGCGATCCCGCTAAGGTTTCGCTTGCATATACCGTCGATAGTGTCTGGCGAAACCGGTCTGAGTTTTTGCAGGGACGGGACGCGATCGTGCAATTCCTAACTCGTAAATGGGCGAAGGAACTGGATTACCGATTAATCAAGGAGTTGTGGACGTACAGTGATCGACGGATTGCGGTGCGTTTTGCCTATGAATGCCACGACGATTCCGGGAATTGGTATCGGTCGTACGGGAACGAGAATTGGGAGTTTGCCGACAATGGTTTAATGCAGCGTCGCATCGCGAGTATTAACGATCTACCAATCACACCGACTGATCGCAAATATCACTGGCCTCTCGGAAGAAGGACGGACGACCATCCATCCCTATCCGATCTTGACCTCTGATACAGATTCGGCACCCATCAGCTTGTTCGAGCACGCATAACCAGCACCGCCACTGTGCGGGGTTTTCTTTTTTTGGCGAATGACTGTTCTTGGCCGATCTCGGCCTATCGTACTGCAACATAGTTGTACAGGCGCGAGCGGCAAAACCGACCCGAAGCAGACATAGGAGCTAGATCAAGACTTGGTAGATTGCCCCAGCCATGACTGAGTTGATTCTGGCTGGCGGGTTTTTCAGTCCCCAGTAGACCTGTATACTTTACGCCCCTTTCATATCGCTTCTATCGAGTCTGCGGGCATCGTGCCTACACCCTCTTGAGCGGTTATCGAACCTTTAGGAGACATCATGGGCAGGAAACTATACGTCGGTAATCTGCCGTACTCAGTCAACCAGCAGTCTCTACAGGATACGTTTAGCCAGTGCGGCACGGTCGAGTCGGTCAACGTGATCATGGATCGTGGTACGGGTCAAAGCAAGGGCTTTGCCTTCGTAGAGATGTCGAGCGACAGCGAGGCGCAGAAGGCTATCCAGGAACTCAATGGATCCAGCCTCGATGGCCGCGAGATCAAGGTCAATGAAGCCAAGCCGAAGGCTCCACGGGACAACCGCGGTGGCGGTGGCTACGGTGGCGGTGGTGGCGGCCGCGGCGATCGCGGCTACGGTGGCGGCGGCGGTGGTGGCGGCGGCGGCGGCGGCCGCGGCGGTCGTGGCGGTCGTGGCGGTCGTGGCTACGGCAGCGGCGGCGACCGCGGCAATCGCTAAGCGACCTTGGTGTCGGTGTCGGCGCGGTCTGGCTGCGGCGTAAGCCGGCGTACAACCGAATCCCGATACAGGATATGTAACCCGGCCTCGCGCCGGGTTTTTCTTGCTCTGCGAATGACCACTTGTGGCCGATTCTCGCCTATCGCACCGCAACATAGTTGTACAGTGGAGCGAATCCGCGCAAAAAGCAGTAAACGGCAAAAACCGACCCATTGCAGCCGTTCATTTTTGTTCAAATATCTTTTCTCTTGCGCTTAATAGGGCTGCCTTGAGCGTCTTTGGAGCCCTGTGATTGGCTGCGTGTGAACCATGAGTAAGGTAGCTATGCCTTGTTACCGTTCTGCCACAGCGCTATGCTGTTTTCGGGCACGGCAGATGACGGCTTAAACGAAAACCTAGAACCTCACTAAGACCCGTCCTTCCCGAAGTATGCACTAACAACCCCCCCGCCACCTGCCGAGTTTTCTAGCTTGCCGCCTTTTGAGGAGCCTTGCTCTGCGTCCTTTGTATCAACTGCTTCAGCGTCCGGTGGTTGTCGACCACGATTCTATAGAGGTGCACTCATGAAAAAGCTTGTTATAAGCACGCTCCCGCTCGCATTCGTGTTCGCATCCTTCTTCAGCATGCCAGCATTTGCTGCAGAAAGGGACCTTAGGATAGCCATGATCCAGTGGAGAGGTGAAACCGAGGCTTGCCGCGGCTTCAAGGATGCGTTAAAGGAAATGGGCTACTCGGTCCAATACACAGTCCTCAACGCTGCGCAGAATCGAACAACTTTGGGCCGACTGTTGCGAGAAGAACTGCTGCCAAATCTCAAGAACTTTGATTACGTCTACTCCTATGGGACCACGGCGTCCAAAATGACCAAAACCACACTCAACGACGAAGTGCCACACGTTTTCAGCAATGTCGCCGCGCCGGTGGAATCCGAGATTGCTGATACCATGCAATCCTCAGGCGGAAATATGAGCGGCACCAGTAATAGGGTGCCCCTATCTCTACAAATCGAAACAGCCATAAGGGTCCTACGCATCAAGAAGCTTGGAATTATGTTTAATCCCCGTGAAAAAAACGCGATGGTAATAAGAGGGAATCTTCACGAAATTGGCCAGAAATTTGGCTTCCAAGTGATTGACATACGATCAGTTCCGGCCGGGAGTAGCTTGCAGGACAATCTTCAAAAACTTAGTAACAGATCTGTCAGTGTCGATGCTGTGTACCTCCCGCTCGATAGCTATCACATGACAAAGGCCAAATTGATAGGGTCCAAGTTGCGATCCGCAAAGATCACAACTATCGCGGCGCAGAAAAAATATATTCAAAACGGTGCTCTCTTTGGAGCAATACCCGATTACTACGCCCTCGGTAAGGAAGTCGCTGGAATTGTCGATCGTCATCGGAAGGGTGAGGCGTTGATAAATATCCCTATTGCAACCCCAAAAAAGCCGCTGATCATGGTTAACAAGACCACTAGCCAGGCATTGAATATCCAATTACCTGAAGATCTGTTGAAAGGGGCGGTTGTCGTAGAGTAATCCGGGGTGTGTAGAAACTTCTGAGAGAAGAGGGACAGGGCAACTTTTTTAAGGTCCGCTTATGGCCGTCTCCCGCCGTTCAGACAATGAAATCTATCCGTAGCCGCCCAACGGCGACTTGCGACCCCTTTTGGCCATTTGAGTCCAGGGTACGAATCACTGGTTGTGCCTGTTTTGAAGACGTTCGTGACTAGTCAAACCCTTTCCCAGGCACCCCCAGCCGATGATCCGCGCTTGGACGGTCACCGGGCTTCCAGTCGCGGACCATTTGGTCGGCTTGGGCAAACCCGTTAGGCGTCATAGTAAAATCTCAAGAGAGAAGCGCAACGGCATCTACGCTTAGATATTCGTCCGCGGTGACCTTCATCGCGCTGGTTTTCGTCGGCAAGTTCCCGCTGGTGTAGAGAATTCACTATTCGCTGAGCCCCGACTGGCTGTCGTCACTCAGGGGGAGCGAAACGTCGGGATCGAGATTCCCCTTCCCCGGGACATGATTGACCTCGATGCGGGTGCCACACGGATCTTCGAAGAGCACCGAGTAGTACCCCGGAGCCCAGCCATCCTCGCACGGGGGATGGATGATCTTCGCGCCAAGGGACATTGCAAACGCATGCACCTCGTCCACGTCGGTGCGCTCGTACGCGCGCAGACAAACGTGATGAAGCCCTGCACGGTACTGATCGAAAGGTGTCTTTCCGTGTTCGATGCTTGCTGCACGAATTCCGATTCCGGTGCGGCTCCCGACGCAGTAGTAAAGCGAGTCGCTACGTACGAGACATTGCATGTCGAAATACCGCAGAAGCTGCTCGTAGAACGGCAGACAGGCCTCGAAGTCCTGCACCGTGATGTAGATGTGGGCAATTCCGTTGAGTTTCACCTGAATACAGCCTCCGAAGCTCGCGAGGTCTTCGGCATCGACCATGGCCGACTTGCCGCCGACTGCGAATGAGTATCAATAATACTTGTAACGAGGACATGGTTCATGTTTCACACGGCCGTCCCAGCCGATTCTCAGCACTTGGACAGTCCCCCAGCCTCGTCATAATTCAGTGCAATCGTAGTCAAAATCCTCCCACACCGACCAGCGATTGCCTCTAAATGACCGCTTTCAGAATGAAGCAGCCGTTCGTCGGCGATGAGGGAATGACCGGAGATGGCCGTATCCCGCCGTTTGGGCGATGAAATCCATCCGTGGCCGCCCAATGGCGACTTCCGAC
>CAXMNC010000268.1:0-5472 GCA_964194625.1 Acidiferrobacterales bacterium | reverse complement strand
TTGTAGTATCGTCCTGTACCACCTCGTTACGTGGAATACTGAAAAACAAGCCAACTGCCTGAGCAGCTATTCGCTCTACTACCGTCCTATACTGCCCTGTTGTCAACAGTCCGTTGGCAATTTTGTCACGCAAGATTATGGATCAGTCACCCATTTACGTATTCGACGTGACGCAAACGAACGTCCGTTTCTGGCCGTAAGCAAACGTTCATGAATGTCCGGAAACGACCCCAAACGGAAATAGCCTTTAAGAGTTATCCACAACCGTAAACCGCCGATCGAGGTAAACTATCTGACACCCCCACCAACCGAGAAGAACTGCCGGGAAGGATCAATGGTGACCGAGACCAAGCTCGCGGTCATACTGCATCGGTTGTTCCAAGGTACGGTACGTGGTTCTTTTTCGGTTATCTCTTATTGATTTTTCTGTTCTACGGATGAAGAATGCGAGATGGATACAACGACTTGAGAAAGGCGAGTGACCATCAATCATGCTCGCACGATACAAGAGAATATCGAATATTGCGGCTGGCATTTTTCTTATTGCCTTGCCACTGCTGATCGTACTGGGGCAATATCAAGGTCAAGATAGTCACCCGCTGCTCGCCGTTACCTTCAAGGCAGTTCTTGTGATTTTCGTTGTTTCGTTCTCCTACGCTTTATGGGCCTACGCAAAGAGTAAGGGGTACTTGGGGGGCATAGGTGTTCTCTTAGCCTTACTGAATATTCTCGGGCTACTGATACTGCTCTTCCTACCAGACAAGACTGCGCGTACGAAAGATCAGGAACGAGGGCAAGCGTCATAAGATTTATGAGTAGTGAAGTTGAGGGCATGCACATGAACTTGCCACACCAAACTTGCCCGAGAAAATAAACCGATACGGCGTCGCAGTCGTGGGCAAGACGTCAAGGAACGAATTCCTGTTTTCCGGAAGTAAGGGGCTGTCCCTATAAGAAGAAATGGGGCCCGTCCAATCCGACCCGTCCACATCTCCTCAAAATGGGCCAAGAAACATCGAGGAAAAGCGCTGCAAACCCCGGAAAGTTTTTTGATTGGTTTCCGGTTTTGATAAGCTGTACGCTCGACGGCGTTCGCTAAACGCATCCTCTAGGCGCGGCTGCGGCACTCGTGACCCTGCCGTGTCTTGTGTCCACAATCACAGTTTTTCTTCATATCTGACCGTGGTTGAAGAACCAAATTTATATGTCACGATCTTAGTAACCCGCGTCGTGCGCGGGATAGCAGGTGCAAGGGGTTAAAAATGTCTTCGCTCGCAGAAGAACGCTTTGATGTCTCGTTCATCATTCATATGATCCGGGATTTTTTCCTGGTGTTGCTTGGTGTAATCATTATTGAGTTAGGTATACGCTACGCATTGGTCCTGTACGATTTTCACAGTCAACAGAAAATTAACACGCAAATTACGGCGGACCGTCTAGCTGCTAATGTGAAGTCCATCATGCTTAACCGAGGTGGTCCGGTCGCAGCGCGAACGGTCTATCCGATTTTAGAAAAAAATCACGAAGAAATTGGATTCGCCGTGGCTATCGAGCCTTCGCAGGCAACCATCGAGTCAATCGAGAACGTCTTCAATTTTAAGCCCAAGGGCATCCCCGCAACATGGCCTGATGGCCAGTACCAAAGCGCCATGGCAGAGATTCGTGCGGAAGAGTTTTGCCTTCAGTGTCACATCACTGCCAAACCCGGCGACGTACTAGGTCACGTTGAGGTGCGCAGTTATCTGGATACGCAGCTGCATCAGTGGTGGGGGGAAGTGAGGCTTACGGCAACGCTCGGTATGGGCAAGATACTACTGCATACCGTCATATTGTTTTTTTTGTTGAAGGTACGTATGGAGTCGCTGCTGTCTCTGCGGTCAACGGTTGCAGTTTTGGCCAAGGCTGGTACCAGATTGTCCCACCGTGCGCCTATCAAATCGCGCGATGAATTCGGCGAGTTGGCACGTGATCTCAACCTGTTTCTGGATCGCGTGAATCATGTCATAGAGGATCTCAGCGGGATACTGACTAAGATCGTGGCCCTCAATAAACGCTTGACCCAAGTGCATGATCAAATGGTCCTTTATGTCAAATCCGTCGATGAAGAAGTGAATCGCGTGACGAAACAGGCCTTTGTGGCACGTAAAGAGGATCCGCTACTATCCGCCGAGTGGGTCGACTCAGTCGACGTGGTCGTGTCCGTATTGCAGACGGTTCAGAAGGAAGGCAGCATAACTCCGACGCTGGGCGAAAAACTACAGCGAATGTCGCATCAACTTCGGGAGACTGTCAGTCGCGCCCAGACTTTATTCCGAAATTTTGAGGCTGTGGGCACTGGTCTCATTGATCTCTCTCGCAACCTGCGCGATTTTCCCCATTGGTTGGAAGAAATGGCGATTATCGAGGAAAAGATGCAAGGGATCTCGGAACAGGGGCAGACGTTGTTGGAACGACTGCGGGGGTCAGACGAGACTTAGACAGGATCACAGACGTTCATGAATGTCCGGGAACGACCCACCGCGGACATTCGAGCCGGCACAATCATTAACTTCTCGCAGACCGTAGCCCTCGGGAAGGCGCTCTGCTTTTGCGGGGTGCGCTGGCAATCACTGTGAAAGGAGATTTGGCAGAGCAATGTCTTTGCCTCACTAAGAAAGGTGATAAGATTCTATTTAACCCATCATCGGGAATACTGATAGTGTTAGATGTTTGCAGTGTTTCTACGGTAATCCACTTAGGCACTGCGACCTCGCTAGCACACCCTGGTTAATTTGGGAAAGAAAAAGGGGAGGTTGTTATGAATAAGAAGATCCTGCGCCGAGTATTTTGTCCAAGTCTCGCTGTGCTCTTACTCCAATTCAGCCAGAGTGTGCTTGCGGCTGGGCTTTATATTTCCGAGGTTGGCTCGCCGGCAAGCGTCGGCACCGCCGGTGTGGCCAACGTGGTGAATAACGAGGAGGCCTCATCCGCGTTCACCAATCCCGCTGGCATGACCGGTTTGAAGGGGGACCAAATGATGGGCGCACTGCAGTTAGTCGTTCCCGAAGTCCGTTTTGACTCCTCTATTGCCACGGCTGGTGGTAGTGATGGTGGCAACGCCGGCGAGACGATACTGATTCCCGGTTTCTTTTGGGTCAAAGAGCTGACCGACGAATGGAAGTTCGGCCTCTCGGTGGTGGCACCGCTCGGCGGCGGGGTTGATTACGGGGATAACTTTGTCGGTCGCTATCAGACCACCGATGCGTCCTTGCAGGGAATCGGTATCTCGCCGTCGGCAGGGTACAAGATCAATGACCAGACCTCGATCGGCTTTGGCGTTACTGCCCACTATCAAATTTTCGAGTTGGGGATTGCCATCAACCGGGGGCCCCTCCTTACTGACGCCAAAGTGGATATCGAGGATGCCACCGATTGGGACTTTCAGCCGTTCTTCGGGCTGACCCATCAGATCAACGACCGTCTGATGCTGGGGTTTGTCTACCGCGGTGAATTCGATATGGACCTGGAAGGGGATCTTGAGTTCAGTAACACCGGGCCGTTGTTGAATCTATTATCGTCCAAAGCGGATGAAGCAACATTCGGTCTTGATTATGCGGAGGTCTACAACCTCGGCTTCAAGTACGAATACCGCGACGATCTGACTTTGATTTTTAGTGTCAACTATGAAACGTGGTCGGATTTCAGTGAAAACCGCATAGACATACAAGGCGGCGTCGTCAGCGCCACTATCGACCGCAATTGGGATGACACCTGGGGCATCGGTTTTGGGTTTGCCCGCAAACTGAGCGATGGCAGAGTGTTCACTTTTGGTGTGGCCTACGATGAATCACCGGTCGATGATAAGGACCGCACGGCGGACCTCCCGTTCGATGAGCAGTTCAAGTTTGCGTTGGGCTGGGTAAAGGAGACACCCAATAGAAAATGGAGTCTCGGTTTCACTTATATCGATCTTGGCGATGGCAAGATGGATCAGACCACACAAAACGTTCAGTTCAGGGGTAAGTTCGACGATAACCATCTTATTTTTCTTTCCGGCGCCATCGCCCTCTGATGCTAGTTAGGTTAGTTTCAATCCTGCAAAAGGACCGAGGCGATCACCTTGGCCAAGATGGTAAACTGGTTTGGCCGCGTGGCTATCGGGAGTTCGACCAGCATCGCCGGCAGCGAAGGGCGAAGTAAATGGCAAGGATTCAATCCTTTTGCATTGCCGCCATTGCACCTGGACGTTCAGGTGCCGCGAGCACACGACTCCATGGATGGAGGAGGTAGAACCGCGGCGGGAACAGCGGTCGAGGACGTGCGAGAGCGGCCATCGATGGGGGCAGATGTACGTGCTATTCTCTCCGGGCGCGCCATTAATCAATAGATCAGAAAAGCACCAACGCCGCGTTTGTCGTTTTCGTTGCAGTTAGACAAGAATGACCTTCAATAATTAAGGGAGCGTACACCATGTCGTTGCTAAAAAGAGTATGGTTACTGTGTCTGTTGAGTGGCCTTATGAGCGAGGCGTTGGCGCAGCTAAACCCGATACCAGAGGAAGCCGGCATCAGTGGATTTGTCAATCTCGGGGTGGGCGCGGTCAGCGGTAAATCTAATCTCATCGCCGGCACTGACCTCGGGGATATCGGCAGCGACCCCATCGACTCGATCTTTACCAAGGCCGATTCGGAGTCATCGGCCATCCCGCTCGCTAACTTTGAGCTCGCCTACACCTTTGGCGGTAAACGTACACAGGTATTCGCCGGTAACTTGCTTGAGGACTTCGTGCGTTTTGATTTTGCCAGCCAACTCGGCGTCAGAAAGCAATTTCGTGATACCAGCATTCTTGCTGTCGGCTACCTTTTCACCAGTGTCCCGACCGAGGTCTGGGCCGACCCGTACGTGGCGAACGTAGCGCGGGACGAGACCGACCGTACCGCTAGCGGGGCGCGGATAACATACAGCCGCATTGGCGGCAGCGGGCTTGAGCTTCAATACACCGACCGCGAGGTCGAGGTCGACGACGAGCTCAGCGGACTGACACAGCTGGGATTGCCCACTGCACAAGCGGCGCTGCTAGACCGTGAGGGTGATCAGCGGCAATTCAAGGCCACCTACTTCTTCAAGGTCAGTGACAAGCACCGGCTCGGCCCGGCCCTGACGTTCTCGGACTTCGATCTCGATGGCGAGGCCATGGCCCATGACCGCACCGGGGTTGAGATTACCCATTTCTATAACGGCGATCGTTTCCTATTCATCACCAATGTGGGCTTATCGTCGGCCGACTACGATGCCGTGAACCCCATCTACCTCGACAAACGCGACGATGACCGTATCGGTGTTGCCTTTACCCTTATCGATAGGCAGGCATTTGGCGAGTCAAAGTGGTGGGCCTCGGCTATTCTCGCTTTCTTTGACGAAGATTCCGACATCGACTTCTATGACACGGAAATAGCCCTTGTCGGCGTGAGTGCGTTCCGCCGATTCTGAGGG
>CAXMNC010000267.1:0-3166 GCA_964194625.1 Acidiferrobacterales bacterium | reverse complement strand
GAAACGTTATAAACAGTTTTTCCTGTGCAGCTTTCTTGTCGCGAATGTCTGTGCGCGCACTCAATCCCACAGAAATTGCCTTAGCGTAATGCCGCCCATCTGATAACACCTTCTCCCCTTCCGTCCGGTAAAAACCGTAACCGATTGGGGCGCCGACAATTGGTTGAATCGTAATGATTTCACCGGTATCACAAAACGGCCCTTTACAGCCCGTGGTATTTGTCTCGCCGTCCCCGGGTAATACAAAGTGGGATTTAATCAGTCCCTGTCGCTTTGCTTTAAGAACTTTCTTTGTCTTATACAAATCCTCCTTGAACCGATCCATCGAGCCCTTCACCACCAAATTAATGGATCTTGCTGCCTCATCACCTTGCGTGTTCTTCGCCACCAACAGATAATTTGTTGTCTCCTTCGGGGAAACTTCGTGCGAACCAGCGGGTGGCACCTTGCCAATAGAAGAAATATTCACATTGGCACTGTTTTGAACTTCCCAGCTCAACAATGATGACTCACCTTTGTTAATCTCCCACGGACTCAGTTCGACGATGACAATGCGCGGAGGGGGTTCTCCCGCCACCTCCACCGCGATGACGCTTTCCGTGGATTCGCCTTTGCTGTTTTTTGCAACAAGTCTGTAGATGGTCGTTTGACTAGGATCGACTGACCGACTGCCCCGGGAAGCGACTGGCCCGAGAGGTAACAACGTCACTTCCCGTGCGTTATGTACCTGCCACGACAGAGTTGTCGAACTACCGCGCTTAATGGAGGAGAGCGATGCGGCGAAAGACAGGATATCCGGCTTGGGTTCGGCGGCAACGTTGACAGTACGCGTCACCTGCATTTTCTGTCCGACTTTGTTTATCGCCGAAAGAACATACATACGGGATTGAGTAGGAGTTATTTTTCGTGAACCGGATAGCGGCACCCGGCCTAATGTTGAGATCTCGGCTGTGATTGCGTCGGCTACTTCCCAGCTTAAAGTCGTCGAGTCCCCATCGGTGATGGTTGCTGGCGAAACGACGAAGGATCTAATTTTCGGTGGTGGCTCGCTGCTTACCTCGACGGTTACTCGTTTGTTTGCTATTCCACCGGCCTTATTACTGGCAGTGATCTCGTAGGTCGTCGTGTTGGCGGGGGTGATCACGATAGATCCTTCCCCCTTTACCGGCCCATGATTCGAAATATTGATCTCGGTGGCGTCTAAAGTTTTCCAGTTGAATTCGACGGATTGCCCCTGGAGTATGTCCGTATCGCTTACGGTAAAGTAGTCGATGCGCGGCTCTCGTGGTGAGCGAAAATAGAAGTCGCCCCGTAGCGAAGTGGATTCCCAGGGAACTTGCGTACCGCCGGTTTCATCAATTACCAGATTTCTCACTCTCTTGAATACTTGTTCGGCGGTGAGTCCGGGCTCATCCAGGGCCTTAAGAAGATGTTTGGTGTACGGACTGTTGCGTCCTTCGCCATCGTTCGCCACGCGATTGGGGCCGGTGGAAAAAGCGATCAGGCTGCCGACGGGCGCATCATCATATGCTCTGAGCCCCCGCTGGGTCGAACGAAAACTACGGGCAAAGGGGTTGTTGCGACACGCGTCGAGGATTACAAAATTTATCCGATTGCCTGCGCTATCCATTTTCGCCAATATGGATGAGGCATCGATTGCTTCGAACCGCACTTCATCCTCAAGTTCAATGTTGGCATTCACCGGTATTAGATAGTTAGCACCTGCCACCTGAATTGCATGACCCGCATAGTAGAAAAGACCTACATCATCGCGCTGCAACCGTTTGCCGAATTCCCGCCCTGCCTGGCTCATCTCCCGCCGTTCTGCGTTCAACTTCAGAGTAACGTCGAAACCAAGCGCCGTAAGCTTGGCCGCCATATCGCGGGCGTCGTTGCCGGGATTACTTAATGGGGCAACGCGGTAATCACTATTCCCGATAACAAGCGCTACCCGGTTTCCTGCTTCGACGTCGAATGAATAGAGCCAACACAGGACCCCCGCAGCAACAAACAAGTAAATTCGCGCTACTGTGTAATATCGTCGCATTGTCGCAGCCGAAAAACGGGAACGAGCGTAAAAACGCATAGGAGGTATAATCGCCCTATATCCCACGGAACGCAATCGATCGTCATGTTATGTTCCCATGAAGAAATCCTGGTTGCCGCCGATGGATGCTCTGGCCGGATTTTTCGTGGGCGTGCTGGTCGAGTAGCGCTTTGCTGGGCGATGGCCACCAACACTAATTTACGAGCGGGCTTGCGATGGAGTTCAAGGAGTACTACGAAGTAATGGGTGTGGCGCGTGATGCCACCCAGGACGATATTAAGCGTGCCTATCGTAAATTGGCGCGTAAATATCATCCGGATGTTAATACAGAGAGTGATGCCGAGGAGCGCTTTAAAGAAGTCGGCGAAGCTTACGAGGTATTAAAAGATCCGGAGAAGCGCGCTGCTTACGACCAGCTTGGCGCCAACTGGAGAGCGGGCCAGGACTTTCATCCTCCGCCTGGCTGGGACGAGGGGTTTGAGTTTAGTGGCAGCGGTGCCCGGGGTAATGCCGGCCGGGGCTATGCGGGTGGTGGTGGCTTTGGCGGTGCCCAGTTCAGCGATTTTTTCGAGGAGCTGTTTGCTCGGCATCAGGCTGGTGGCGGTCAGGCGGGCGGTCGGGAATTTCACATGCGCGGTGATGATCATCATGCACGTATCTCAATTGATTTTCGCGACAGCTACACTGGGGCACAACGACCGATCATGTTACATGCGCCTGAAGTGACGGCTGATGGACATGTGGTAACGCGGGAAAAAACGCTGAACGTAAAAATTCCTCAAGGCATCCGTGATGGGCAGAAAATCAGGCTTGCTGGTCAGGGTAGCCCCGGCGTCGGCGAGGGTAAAGCCGGCGACCTGTTTCTGGAAATAGAGTTTAGTTTGGACAAGCGGTACAGAGTGGATGGAGCGGATGTCTACTTGACGCTCCCGGTTGCACCTTGGGAAGCTGCGCTAGGCGCTACCGTTACGGTGCCGATTCCGTCTGGCAACGTGGAACTGAAGATACCAGCTAACTCCAGTCAGGGAAGCAAGTTACGTTTGAAGGGCAAAGGCTTGCCTGGGAAGGCGCCGGGTGACCTTTATGTGTTGGTCGATGTGCAGCTGCCGCCTGTCGACA